>JAJRVS010000028.1 GCA_024277195.1 Verrucomicrobiota bacterium
AAGAGTGCCTATGAGGTGGATGCTTTGCAGGGCAGGTTGGTGGTATTGGTGGCCAATCTCGTGCCGAGGAAAATGAAGTTCGGGGTTTCGGAGGGCATGGTCATTGCCTCGGGGCCGGGTGGGGAGGATAGTTATTTGTTGTCGCCCGATGAAGGCGCGGTTCCAGGGCAGCGAGTCCAGTGAGTTTTGGGTTGAACTTTTGAGAAACTTCTTTACTAAAAAGCGGCAATCCTGTAAGAATCAGCGTTCCGCGATTATCAAAGATGATCACGGAGAATCAAAAACTATTTAAGATCAATTTTATGAAATCTGGACCTATGTTATTATTGGCTGCCGTTTTGGTGGTGGCTGTGCTCAATTTGTTGGCTTCTCTCGGCGTGCTGGGTGGAGGTGGATCCTCATCCGATTCATCGGCCTCGTGGGATTACAAGGTGATGAGTGCTCAAGAAATGGATGAGGTCGGTTATAAAGCGGTGGCAGCTGATGAAGGCATTGAGCCGGATGAAGAGGGTAAAATGACTTTGCCTCGGGAAAAAGTGGTCATCCAAGCTATCATGCCCCGCACTTTGGAAGAGGTTCAAAAAGACGGTTGGGAATTATTGACGGTTGAAGGAACCCAAGGTGGCAATTTCTTCATTTTCCGTCGTCCTCAGCAGTAGGCACGCTTCTTTGCCTGGGAGCGCGGACTTTTCAGTCCGCCGCAAACGGGAATGGGGGGGAATAGATTAGTTGTTAGGGTCACCCCTTTGGGGTTTTAGCGGATAGGAATGTAGATACCTAGGGTTTTAACCCTAGGCTGTCATAGAGCCGACCCTTTGGGTCTGTTAGAGGGGGGATTTGATATTCAACCGCCACTTTGCCTTTGCGGGTAATAACAGACTTGCCTTTGGTCCCCCGTCCGCTCTCGACGAGTGAGGACACTCATTCTACGACGCCTCTTGTCCTGCCCTTGCGGGTTGATCTTCATTTGGAAGTGAATGTCTGGATGGTTATTTCTGGACAGTAGGGCTTGGCCTTGGTTAATTGGTTTAGTGCAAATTTATTTAGCTATGATGTCGTCAGAAGAAAATAGTGTATTGAAGTCTCTGAGTGGGTTCGCTTGGGGGAAGGGGATTTTTGTTTGTTTGCTCTGCGTGGCGGGGCAGTGGAATTTGCGGGCAGAGGATTGGCCGATGTTTCGTGGTCCGATGGGTAATGGGGTTTCCCAGGAAAAAGGGGTGCCACTCACTTGGGATGCTGAAAAAAATGTAAAATGGAAGGTGGCATTACCGAATAAAGGTAATGGAAGTCCGATCGTTTCCAATGGGCGGGTGTTTGTGGTTAGTGCGGACAAGGAGGGCAAAAAACGCAGCTTGCTGTGTTTTGACCGGAAGTCGGGCAAGTCTTTGTGGCAGCAGTCGGTGAGCTATGATCAAAAGGAAGCTACTCACAAAACTAATCCTTTTGGTAGTTCGACGGCCGCGGCAGACGGTGAAAAAGTGGTGGTCTGGCACAGCTCGGCGGGTTTGTATTGTTATGACTTTAAGGGCAAGGAATTGTGGAAACGTGATTTGGGTGAGTTCAAACACATGTGGGGTTACGGCAGTTCGCCGGTGTTGCACAAGGGAAAGATTTATCTTCATGCGGCTCCAGGTGCCAAGGTGTTTGTGACGGCGATCGATCTTGAAAGTGGAAAAACCTTGTGGCAAACGGATGAGCCCCAAAAGGGCAATGGCGAAAAGAATGAAAATAAAAAATACATGGGCTCGTGGAGCACTCCGATTGTGATCACGGTGGATGGAGCTGAGCAAATTGTCTGTAGCATGACCACACGGGTGAATGCTTATGATCCTGAGAATGGAAAAATCCTTTGGACTTGCGAAGGCTTGAGCGGAAAAAAAGGAGATCTGTCTTACGCCTCACCTTTGGTAGCAGGAGATGTTTGTGTGGGGTTTGCCGGTTTTGGCGGGCCGAGTATAGGGATCAAGCTGGGTGGCAAGGGCAATATAACGGCTAAAAATCAACTATGGCAGGTGGAAAAAAATCCGCAGCGCATCGGTTCGGGGGTGGTGGTGGACGGTTATTTGTATCTGGCTAATGCCGGCCCAAATACTTTTCAATGCATTGATCCGAAAACCGGTGAGGAGCTATGGCAGGAGCGATCCGGCGGGCCGGCGCACTGGGGCTCGATGGTTTATGCCGATGGGCATTTGTTTGTGACCAATCAGGGCGGAACTACTTTTGTGATCAAACCCAATCCTGAAAAACTGGAAGTGGTGGAGAAAAATACCATCGACGAGCGTAGCAACTCAACTCCAGCTTTTTCCGACGGGCAGATTTTTTTGCGAACTTTTGATAATCTGTATTGCATCGGTAAGTGAATACGAAGCACTGGCGATGGATCGGGTTTCCGCTGCTTTGTGTGTTGGTTGCGGGTTGTGGGCGTCAGGCCGATCCCTTTGACGCCCTTGAAGCGATTGACTCCGTATTTCCGGGGCAGCATTGGCAACGGAAAGAGCCCGATAAACTCGGCCTGGATAAAGTTCGTCTGAAGGCGTTCAGGCAATTTGTCGGAGGGCGTGGCTGCGTGATTCGCAAAGGTTATTTGGTTTATAGTTGGGGTGATATCAGTAGGCGTCAGGATATAGCTTCTGCGGCCAAGCCGATTTATTCTCATTTTCTGTTCAAGGCGGTGGAGGATGGTCGTATTTCGTCGTTGGATGAAAAGGTGGTGAAATGGGAGCCTCGTTTGCAGGGACTTAATCCCGCGTTGTCCTATAAAGACCGCTTGATCACCTGGCGGCATTTGGCCAATCAGACATCCTGTTATCAAGTGGGGGAGCAAGCGGGTAGTGCGTTTAACTACAATGATTGGCAGATGGCTTTGTTTTGGGATACGCTTTTTTTGCAGGTGTATCAATCCAGTTACGAAGAGGTGGATGGAAAAGTGTTTCGCGCATTGCTGACGGAGCCGATGGAATGCCAAGATGAACCGACGATGCTGTCGTTTGGCCAGCAGCATTTACCGGGTCGGGTAGCGATGTCTGTCAGGGATTTTGCGCGATTTGGTTTATTGTATTTGAACCAGGGGAAGTGGGGAGATGAAACCTTGATCGATTCTCTATACGCCTGCCGGGCAGTGACGGATCCGGTAGGGAAATCTATTCCGCAAAGCAAGGGACAGTTGGCCGAGGTGATTGCCGGTCAGCGCACGATCGGTTCGGAGGAGGTGCCTGACAATCAAAGTGATCACTTTGGTAGTTAT
>JAJRVS010000029.1 GCA_024277195.1 Verrucomicrobiota bacterium
ACTCCAAGGAAAGGCAAATATCGAGGAACTATCAAAATCAGGCAGCCACCAGGATCGCCACAAATAACCATCACTGTTTTTAATCGTCTGCACCCACTCCCGCATCAAACCTTCATCCAACAGTTGATCCAAAACATCCTCTCTCCCCACATCGCGAAACGCGGACTGGGCGTGACCCTGCCAGATCTGGCGCAATAACAACTGGGTCACCCTCTTTTCCTCCCCCTCAACACCTTTGCCCTCCTTGTTGTCTGGAAAAATCTTGCGCATTTCATCCATTTCAAAACCTGTTTCTTCGCCACGCAAACTGGTGATCCACAAAATACCCGCCACTTGATCTTCCTTGATCAACGCCTCCAACGAATACACCGCATTCTTACGGGCAGGCGTTCTCAAGCTGCGCTTGGCATCGATTTTAAAACCTTCGACTTCGTGATAGACCAAAGGATCGCGCCCCGCAGCGACCAGATTTTGATTCAGCAAGCGAATCTCCTTACGTGCCTGCGGCACCAAAAAACCCATCTGCGGCGACACATCCATCAAAATGCCCAGCTTCTCATAGGAACGTATCGGCGATTCCTCCTTCGCGCCGGCAAGAGCCATGCTCATCCCCATCCATATTAACAAAATTCTCATCTATCGTTCCCGACGCGGCATAAAAGCCGATCATAAAAACGATGCCCCCATATCCGAACTTTACCAAGCCTTATCCCACAAAAAGCTTAAAGCAAATGCGGCTGCCCGGTTGCTGCCCTAGCTAATTTACAGTGGAAGCAACGCCAAGCCTGCTGTTTAGTGTCCTTCTGCAATGTTTATAAAACTCCCAGCTTTTTTCATCAGCTCTCTTTTTTTGCTGCCCTACATCGCCCTAGCGGAAGATCTCAAAGACGATATCCATCTGACAAAAAAAATCCGCGAGCTCATTCTCAAAAACTCCACCGAAAGCAAGGAGATGGAAATGAAGGACTACCGTTCTGCGATTCCAAAAACCAAAGTCCCTTACGACATGGTGGCGATCAAAGGGGGGACTTTCTTCATGGGCAGCCCGGCAAATGAAAAAGGCCGGGAGAAAGACGAAGGTCCGCAACACAAAGTGAAAATCGAGCCTTTCTGGATGGGGAAATATGAAATAACTTGGAATCAGTTTGAACCTTTCATGATCACGGATTACCCACGGAAAAAAGACGGTTTCCCCGAAAAAAAACCTGCCAACCCTAGCCTCAACTTCTTAGTTTCTGCGCCCACAGCGCCCTATATGAAAATGGACTACGGAATGGGAACGGACGGCTTTCCGGCCATCAGCATGACCCAACACGCAGCGAGTAAATTCTGTCAATGGCTCAGCGCACAAAGCGGACATTTTTACCGCCTTCCCACCGAAGCTGAATGGGAATATGCCTGTCGTGCGGGAACCACAACGGCTTACTCCTTCGGGAATGACATCAACAAACTCAAAGAATATGCAGTTTTTGATGCCTATGAATACGCAAAAGTCGGCAGTAAAAAACCCAACCCCTGGGGACTCTACGACATGCACGGCAATGTCTTGGAATGGTGCCTCGACCAATATTACCCTGACGCCTACCGCAGCCAAATCAAAACCGTCCCGGCATCAAAACTCTATCCCCGTGTTACTCGGGGCGGCTCTTGGTATGACTTTGAAGCTGGTTGTCGCAGCGCCTCCCGCTACCCCTCAGATAAAGACTGGAAAATGTCAGACCCCTACATCCCGCAAAGCCTATGGTATCACACTGATGCTTCCTGGCTCGGTTTCCGCATCGTTCGCCCTTTAAAAATCCCATCCTCTGCAAAAATGCAAAAACTCTGGAACAGCGGTAAAATTTTCAGCAACGCATCACCATGACATTGAACCTCCCCCATCACAAAACAATCATCTTCCTGCTCACCACCGTTCTTCACTTTACGTTGACGAACCGCGCCCAAGCGGAACTCACCCTCCACCCTCTCTTCACCGATCACGCCGTCCTCCAGCAAGGACAACCTGTGCCGGTTTGGGGAACTGCTGAGGCAGGTGATAAAATCCAGCTCAGTTTTGCCGGGCAGCAAAAAAATACCACCACACAGGCAGACGGAACCTGGATGCTCACCCTCGCCCCACTCCCGGCCAGTGCTACCCCTCGCAATCTCACCATATCCAGCGACAAGCATAACCTAACGATCCAAGATATCCTGATAGGCGAAGTCTGGCTCTGTGCCGGTCAATCCAACATGGCTCGTTCGATGAGCGGCATGGTGGACAAAAAAGACGTCATCGAGGATACCAAGGCTGGGAAGTTCAAAAACATCCGCCTGTTCAAAGTTCCCCTGTTAGGAAAAAACCAAAGCCAGACCAGTGTCGACACCTCCTGGACCCCATGCAGCGAAGAAAGCGTTAATGGCTTTTCTGGCACCGGCTTCTATTTTGGCCGCGCCCTACATCGTGATTTGAAGGTTCCCGTAGGTTTGATCCACGCCAATTGGGGAGGCACCAACGCCTCTTGTTGGATCTCCAAAAATACGCTCGAGAATGATCCTACAGCAGCCTATTTGCTCAGCGCTTTTAAAGCCAGCCTTGCCCGCTACCCCAAAGCCAAAAAAGCCTATGACCAAGCTTTAGCGGAATGGGAACAAAAAGCGCAAGCCGCCAAACAAGCCGGGCAGGACTTTGAGGAAAAAGCCCCGCGTGAACCCATGGGCCTCGAACACCCCAAACAACCCGCCGGTTTTTACAACGGCATGATCGCCCCCCTGCAACCTTACACCATCGCAGGCGTGATCTGGTCACAGGGAGAATCCAATGCCACCAATACCACTACCGCCAGCAACTACAAAAAGCTGATGCTCGCTCTGATCTCCGGATGGCGCAGCGACTGGGTAAAAAAAGTTTCCAGCGGCAAACAACGCAATTTTCCGTTTTATCAGGTACAGTTGCCCAATTTTTCCGATGGGCACCCCGAAGCCTGGCCGATCATCCGCGAGCAAATGCTACAAATCTGGCAACAAGGGGAAAACACCGGCATGGTGGTCACCATCGATATTGGCAATCCCGATGACATCCACCCCCAGAACAAACGCATCGTCGGTGACCGCCTATCCCGTTTTGCCCAGGCCAATGCCTACGGAAAGAAAATCCCCTATTCCGGCCCGATTTATCAAAACATGCAAGTGCACGAGTCCAACATCACCCTAACTTTCACCCACCTCGACGGCGGCCTGATCTGCAAAGACGGCCAATCACTGCGCCACTTCACCATCGCCGGCCAAGACAAAAAATTTGTCCCAGCCCAAGCCCATATCGTCAACGACACCCTGATCGCCAGCAGCCCGCAGATAAAAAAACCCCGCGCCGTCCGTTACGCCTGGAGCAACAACCCTGAAAATCCCAACTTTTTCAACCAAGCCGGGCTGCCCGCCTCCCCCTTCCGCACCGACTCATGGCCAACCTTCACCCGCAAAAAATGAACTCCCGCCTGCACTCCATCTACTTTTTTGTCAGCTTACTGATTCCGGTTTCCACGCCTATCCCGACGCAAGCCGATGAGCTCAAAGACGACCTCACTCTGGTAAAAAAAATACGCGAACTCATTCTCCAAAAATTCATCATAGCCGAAGAGTCGGGAATGAAGGACTACTCATCCCTCATCCCAAAAACCGGAGTTTCTTACGACATGGTTGCGATCAAAGGCGGCACTTTCCTCATGGGTAGCCCTCCAGATGAAAAAGACCGCAAGGAAGATGAAGGCCCGCAGCGGAAAGTGAAAGTCCAACCCTTCTGGATGGGAAAATACGAAGTCACTTGGGATCAGATAAAGAATTATGTGGTGACAAAAAACACTGCCCTCCGCACCCGGAATGGGTCGCTCTTCAAACAGCCCCGCATCCATATGCCCAATGATCCTATCACCGCAATCTCAGCACCTTCTGAATATGCAGCTACTTCCCTTACTCCCGATTCAAATAAAAATAATTTTCCCGCAATAAGTGTGACCCAACACACCGCAAGTAAATATTGCCAATGGCTAAGTGCCAAAACCGGCCACTACTACCGCCTACCCACTGAGGCGGAATGGGAATACGCTTGCCGAGCAGGTACCTCCACCGCCTATTCTTTTGGCGACGATATCAAAAAACTCAAAGATTACGCCGTATTCGACGCCAATCAATACGCTCCGGTCGGCACTAAAAAACCCAATCCCTGGGGACTTTACGACATGCATGGCAACGTAATGGAATGGTGCCTCAATCAGTATCATCCCGATGCCTACCGCAGCGGTGTATCAAGCATACCCGCTACAAAGCTCTACCCACGTGTTTTCCGGGGAGGGTCATGGTATGATTATCCAACAGATTTGCGATCCTCGGCACGTTTTTATTCTGAAAAAAATTTTAAAGCGACAGACCCTTTATCGCCAAAAAGTTACTGGCACCTTTCGAACGCACCCTGGCTCGGTTTTCGCATCGTGCGCCCTCTCAAAACCCCATCCGCCGAACAAATGGACTTACTCTGGAACAGCGGCAAGCTCTCCGATCTAAATACCAGCAAAAAAAGATTCCCTGCCAAATAATACCTCAATATCATTTCGCCCTTTCAGTACTACCGATACAAACGGCTCAGTCCCAGAGTTCCTCTCTGGGCTATCTCATCCTGTCCTTACAGGACAATTCGCTTCTCCCTGCACTGAAGGTGCTCAATGAAATAGCCCGGTGCAAAGCGCCGGGTAAAACCCCCGCGCCTCCCAGCCCTGAAAGGGCGAAACTAACGCCAGTGCCCCCCTCCCTCGCTGCCAATTATCAAAAAAATGAGCAATTTCCACTCCGCTTGACGCTCTATCCACACCTTGCGCCATTGTCAGATTTCCATTGTCATTCATCCATTCATCTCCTAGCCTCTTCGCACATGATCAGCGTCCGCAATCTCACCAAACGTTACGCCGGCCACACCGCCGTCGACGACATCTCTTTCGAGGTGGATCGTGG
>JAJRVS010000030.1 GCA_024277195.1 Verrucomicrobiota bacterium
ACTTTGGCGAACGCGTCTTTGGTGGAAAAGCAGAAGCCGTATTTGTATTTGCCTAGGAAAGCAGGCAAGACTGAATTAAGCGTCAAGGTTTCAGGTTTTGAAGTGAAGGTTCCTGTGGAGGTGAAAGATCCTGCCAAGGATCGTAATATTAGTTTCCGCCTGGACATCATGCCGATCTTTTTGAAGGAAGGCTGCAATACGGGCTCTTGTCACGGCAGTTCACGTGGCCAGGATGGATTTAATCTTTCGATTTTTGGATTTGATCCCGATGGAGATCATCACCGCATCACCCAGCAGATGGCGGGGCGGCGGATCAACTTTGCTATTCCTGAAGAAAGTCTGATGGTGGAAAAAGCCACCGAAACGGTTCCTCATACCGGCGGTAAAAACTTTGATAAAGACAGTGACAGTTTCCGTAACTTTGTTGAGTGGGTCAATAAAGGAGCGCTTAAAGACGATCCTAAAACCTTGCCGGAAGTGATGGGGGTGGATGTGTATCCTCTGACCATGGTGATGAAGGGGGCGGGTTCGTTCCAGCAAATGACGGTGAGAGCCCGCTACTCGGATGGAACGGATCGTGATGTGACCGCGTTGGCCGTATTTGGCAGCACCAATGAGCCTACCGCAACGATCACCGATCTGGGATTGGTGACCGCGGTCAAACGTGGGGAAGGCTACATCATGGCGCGCTACGAGGATTACAACGTAGCCGCCCAGGTGATCGTGATTCCAGAAGGTCTCAAATACACCAAACCGCAGCTCAAAGAAACCAACTATATTGACAAGTTGGTCGATCAGAAACTTAATCGCCTGCGTATAGTTCCCTCCGGTAATTGCACTGATGAAGAATACCTTCGTCGGGTGTATCTTGACATTGTGGGCATTCTTCCAACGGTTGCCGAGTATAATACATTTATCGGCGATAAAGCGGCGGACAAACGAGCGAAGTTGGTGGTTCAGTTGCTGGAGCGTAAAGAATTTACCGAAATTTGGGTGATGAAATGGTCGGAGCTGTTGCAGATCCGTTCTAGTCGCAACGTGAACCTCGGCATGAGTTACAAATCGGCATTGCTCTACAGCAACTGGTTGAAAGAGCGCATCGCGGCGAACAAACCGATGAACGAGATCGTGATCGAGTTGTTGTCTGCGAGTGGCGGCACCTTTGATAACCCTGCGACTAATTATTATCAAATCGAACTGGATACCAACAAGCTGATGGAAAACTGCGCGCAGGTTTTCATGGGCATGCGGATGCAGTGCGCCCAGTGTCACAATCATCCTTTTGACCGTTGGACGATGGATGATTATTATGGATTCTCGGCCTTTTTTGCTCAGATCGGCCGCAAAAATGCCGATGACCCTCGGGAGAAGGTGATCTACAACAAGGGCAGCGGCGAGATGAAGCATAAAGTCGGCGGACGTGTGATGGTTCCAAAATTTCTCGGTGGTGAAACGCCTGATGTGAAAGGAAAGGACCGTCGGGTGGTTCTGGCTAAGTGGATGGCTTCCCCGGAAAATCCATTTTTCGCGCGTAACGTGGTTAATATCGTCTGGGCTCAGTTTTTTGGAATCGGCATCGTCGAACCGGTGGATGATGTGCGGGTGAGCAACCCTCCTTCTAATCCGGAGTTGTTGACCGAGTTGGCAGCAAAGTTTCAGAACGAGTACAAATACGATATGAAAAAGCTGGTGGTGGATATCTGTGCGTCACAAGCTTATCAACGTTCGACCAAAGCCAATCTGACCAATGAGTTGGATACGCGCAATTTTGCCAAAGGTCGTATTCGCCGTCAGCGAGCTGAGGTGATGCTGGATAATCTGAGTCAGTTGACCGATACCAAGAACAAGTTCAAAGGTTTGCCTTTGGGTGCGCGTGCGGTGCAGATCGCCGATGGGGGTACGACTAATTATTTCCTCACCACCTTTGGCCGCGCGACACGTGAGACGGTGTGCTCATGTGAGGTGAAAATGGAGCCGACACTTTCCCAGGCGCTGCATCTGATGAATGGTGAGAATGTCACGAAAAAAATCGATTCGGGAGCGATAGTCAAAAAGGCCTTGGCGGCTGGTAAAAAACCGGATCAGGTGATTGATGATATTTACATCGGCAGTTACTCCCGCAAACCAACCGACAAGGAAAAGAAAGCCCTGTTGGCTCAAGTGGGGAAAGTCGGGGAAGACAAGGTGAAACAAGAGCAGGTATTGAACGATATATTCTGGGCGATTCTGAACAGTAAAGAGTTCATGTTCAATCACTGATCGAGGGATGTTTTTTTAAACGGGGCTCCGTTGGTGGAGCTCCGTTTTTTTGTGGATTGGAGAATAAAGGCTTGAACCTCCAGGGAACACTGGGTCACAATCAAATACTTATGAAAACATGGTCTCTGTTAATGTTACTGCTGGTTTTGTTGTTGCCGTCAATGGCTTCCGGGATACCCATCACAAGTTCCAAAGGGAAAACGGTGGATTTCGCCGGCGTGAAATCAGCGAGCCCGGCAGGTTTGGAAGTGCGGGTGAAAAAAGACGGGCCGATTGTCACCTTGCCGTGGTCGCGGTTGGATTTACGTAAGCTGGAAAGCGAAAACCCTAAAATCCACGCAGCGAGAAAAAAGACCTTAGCTGGTGAGAAAGTGATGCTTAATTTGGGATCTTTTGTGGCTGAAAAACCGAAGGATGCCATGCCGACCGGGCGTAAAGGCAGACTAGAGGCGGATGGTATTTACGAAGCCAGTGTGAAGGGGAAATCCTCGGATAATTTCACCAATCTTAAAGTGGCAATCAAATTGCCCGGTGGGAAGGCTAAGGGAGTATTGGTTTATTTGACCGGCGCGGCGGCGCGCTCACCTGATAACGAGAAGTTTTTTGCTGCTGGTCTTTTTGATACCACTTCCACAGCGATAGCTACCAAGGGGCCGTGGTTCAGTTTTGCCGCCCAACACGGTTTGGCTATTTTAGGCTTGGCTGTCGATGATGTGAAAGGGCCTAAAAAGGGGGCTGCTCCCTATTATGAAGTGTCCGAGGGAATAGGGGCTGCCCTGATTCGCGCGATTGATATGGTTGCCGATTCTGCTAAACGGCCGGAGTTAAAAACGATACCGCTGGTGTTGTATGGGCGCGATGTAGGGGGAGGGGCTTTTGTGTATAATTTTGCCCAGTGGAAACCGGAGCGGATTGCCGCTGTGGTTTCGGCAAAAGGGGCTTTTTACAATGCCGAACCGAGTGAGACATCTGCCAAAATTCCATTCATGTTCATCCAAGGTGAATATGATAACGATTGGGAGTTGTATGATGGCAAAAATCTTGCCAATGAAGTATTTGGAAAACATGTCAAACTACAGCCTAATTGGGCTTTTGCTCTTGAGCCCCGCGGAACATCAGGGGATTCGCTTCAGGTGTTCACCCTTGTTCAGGCTTTTTTGAATGCAGTGGTTCCGATGCGGATGGGCAGTGATGGTCTGAACGAGATTGACCGTTCGTCAGCTTGGGTGGGTGATATTGAGGGCAAAAAAATATCAAAAGCAGGAGGCAGCACTGAATGGACCGCCGGGCAATCGTGGTTGCCGGATGCTCGTTTTGCAAAATCGTGGCAGGCTTTTGTATCGGGAAACTTGCAGGCACCTCCGGCTAACTAAGCGGCAAGGGATTGTTGTTATGTGAGGGAACAGGTATTGATGTTGGAGCGCTACTTTCAGCTGAAATCCAAAGGCACCACCTTACCGCGTGAGGTGATGGGAGGTCTGACGACTTTTACTGCGATGGCCTACATCCTCGCGGTGAACCCGGCAATCCTCAAAGACACTGGCATGGATCATGCCGCGCTGGTGACGGCCACGGCTCTGGCGGCTGCCGTGGGCACAGCTCTGATGGCTCTGATGAGTAAGTATCCGATCGCCATGGCTCCGGGCATGGGCATCAATGTGTTTTTCACTTACGAGATTTGTTTGCGCATGAACGTGCCTTGGCAGGGTGCGTTGGGCATGGTTTTTTGGAATGGGATTCTGTTTTTGATTCTGACCATGACGGGGTTGAGGTCGCTGGTGGTGAAGGCTATTCCACAAGCTTTGAAGATAGGTATGCAGGTGGGGATTGGTTTGTTGATCGCTTTGATTGGTTTGAAAAATTGTGGGTTGGTGGTTGCGGATGAATCGAGTTTGTTGCGCCTTGGATCGATATCGGATGGGTGGATGCCTAATTCTGCCAGCCTGGCATCGCTGGGTTTGTTGTTGATACTTGTTCTTGTCATAAAAAAAGTCCCCGGTGCTATTTTGCTTAGTATTTTAGTCATTACTTTTCTTGGCTTGCTTGTGCCAGGGGCCGGGGCCGGGCTCAGTATCACAGATATGCCTGAGCGGTGGGTTGACCGACCTGCATCCTTGGCGCCCCTGTGGATGAAGGCGGATTGGTTGTATCCTTTCAAACATTGGCAAGTGGCCTGGGTGCCGGTAATCACCCTGATGTTTGTGGATATGTTTGATTCAATTGGGACTTTGTTGGGAGTGTCGCGACGAGCTGGTTTGCTGAATGAGCAGGGAGAGCTTCCGCGTATGGGTAAGGCTTTGACAGCTGATGCCGCAGCTACCTCGCTAGGGGCGATGCTGGGCACCTCGCCGGTTACGGCTTACGTGGAATCGGCTGCTGGAGTGGAGATTGGCGCGCGCACGGGGCTGGCGGCTTTGGTGACGGCCTTGTGTTTTGTATTGGCACTTTTTTTTCATCCATTGATCCTGAGTATTCCTGCGGCGGCAACCGCGCCGGCTTTAGTGTGGGTGGGGATTATGATGTTCTCCGGAATGGAAGCTATCGAGTGGAAAGATTTGCGTCGAACGGTGCCTGCTGTCATAACCATGATAATCATACCTTTTGGACTGGGGATTGCTAATGGCATAGCCTTTGGTTGCATCGCCTATTGCGTGGTGATGGCGACAACAGGTGAATATCGCAAAGTGAAAAAAATCATGTATGGTCTGGCTGTATTGTTTGTGCTAAAATTCATTCTGGTGGGAGTTTAGCTGATCGAATACCCCTGTATCCATATAGGAAAACCGCCCATTCAAATTCAAATTTTATTAGCTTGAGCCTTGCAGTTTTAGATTTATTATGTTTTCGTTATAAATAATCCTATGAATAAAAAAGAACGCGGAATACACGAACTTTACAGTGAGAATCCTGAAGCGGCCGATGAGGCCTTGTGGGGCAGGCAAGTGGACCCGTTCACTCGTAGAGGTTTTATGAGTCGCTCGGCTTTGACCGCTATGTCTGCAGCGATTGGGGCAAAAGTGGTTTTTTGGAAAGAGATGCCGGGAGGTTTGATCCCAGCTGCTTTGGCTCAAGCTGAAAAGCCGTTCAAACTGGTGGGCAAGATCGATGGTCTGACGGTGTTGAATGATCGTCCCATCAATGCTGAGACGCCGCCGCATTTGCTTGATGACGATGTGACTCCAAGTGACCGCTTGTTTGTTCGCAATAATGGCAACCCGCCGCCATTGGATGGCATCGATCCGGAGAAGTGGACTTTGGAGATAGGGGGGGAATCCTGCAAAAATCCGCAAACATTCACTTTGCCGGAATTGAAGAAAAAATTCAAACATTATACCTATCAACTGACGATCGAGTGTGGGGGGAATGGACGGGGAGAATATAATCCTCCGGCCAAAGGCAATCAGTGGACTTTGGGAGCTGTGGGTTGCCCTACCTGGACGGGCGTTCGTTTGCGGGATGTGTTGGAGCATTGTGGTATCAAGGATGATGCGGTTTATACCGGTTATTACGGCAAGGATACCCACCTTTCCGGCGATCCCAAAAAAGATGCGATTTCCCGTGGGGTACCGATTGCCAAAGCATTGGAAGACGAGTCCTTGATTGCCTTTGCGATGAACGGAGAAGACATCCCCTGGCTCAATGGTTACCCTTTGCGTTTGGTTACCGGTGGCTGGCCGGCTTCGACATCCGGTAAATGGGTGCGCAAAATTGTGATTCGCAACCAAGTGCACGATGGCACTAAGATGACCGGGCAGGCTTACCGGGTACCGAAAAAAACCGTAGCTCCAGGAACATCGGTTCCCGACGAGGACATGAAGATTATCGAATCGATGCCGGTGAAATCGCTGGTGAATTATCCGAAGTCAGGTATCAGCCATGCGGTTGGTGAAAAGCTCGCTGTTCGGGGTCATGCCTGGGCGGGTGATCTTGAAGTGAAAGAGATGTTTGTTTCGATCGATTTTGGTTCAACCTGGCAGAAAGCGGAAATAAAAGCTCCGGTGAACCGTTTGGCGTGGCAGCGTTGGAGCGCCGAGGTCAAATTCCCTCAGACAGGTTATTACGAAGTATGGGCCCGGGCGGTGGATAGCGATGGGCGCAGCCAACCGATGATATTACCTGGTTGGAACCCTAAAGGTTATTTGAATAATGCTTGTCACCGTATCGCGGTTCAGGCGGTGTGATTGGCTTGGTATTAAATTTGAATGAATGGCGTTATGGGCAAAGCTATGAAAATAACAAATCTTCAAGTCAGTGGCCTGTTGATGGGAATCGGCATGTTGTTGTGTTCGGTGAGCTTGAATGCCGCTGATGAAAAAAAGAAGGAAAAAGAGGTTCCCTTGGATCCGGTAACCGGCATGAAAATGACCGGTGATTGGGAGTTGGTGAGAAACAATTGCATTATCTGTCATTCCGCCCAGCAGTTTCTGCGACAAAAGGGCACGATGGTGACGTGGACGGAGATCGTCCAGTGGATGCAAAAGGATGGGGGGCTGTGGCCCTTGCAGCCCGAGCTTGAAAAAAAGATCCTGACTTACCTGGCGGGAAATTACGGCCCCAGTGACGCTTATCGCCGTGCGCCTATTCCTGCCACCTTCATGCCTGTTAATCCTTACCAGAGCAAAATCAAACTAGAGGTCGAGCAGAAGCGCAAAGCAGGCCTGATCCCGGTGAAAAAACCCTGAAGCAAGTAAGTCATTAGGCTGACGGCATGATGATGGTGAAGGTGGTTTTCAAGCCGGGCTGACTGCTGGCGGAAATTTCTCCTTGATGGGCTTCGACGGCTCTTTTCACAATGGACAGGCCCAGGCCGGTGCCTTTGATGGTTTGCGCGTGGTGTTTTTCAACCCGGTAGAAACGCTGGAAGATGTTTGCCAGATCTTCGGAGGGGATGCCGATGCCGTCGTCGCTGATAGCGATGTGGATTTTCTTTTTGATTTTTTCCAGGCTGATGGTGATCGTTAGTCCGGGTTTGGGATTTTGTTTGAGAGCATTCTCGATCAGGTTGAAGAAAATTTGATCCCAGTAAAAATGATCGCCATTGATCATTTGTTCGGTTTGTGGGGACTCTATTTTAATTGTGGCTTGCTGGGCGGCACTGACTGGGCTGAGCCGGTTGATGGAGTCGTTGATCGAGTTCAGTAGGTTAAAACGTTCTGTTTTAAGCGTCTGGTTATTACTCTCAAGTTTGGAGATCGTGAGCATGTCTTCGACAATACGGGTGATGCGCTCAGTATGGTTGCGCATCGTTTTGATGCTGCGCCGTGCACTGGCCTGATTAAAGTTGAAACCCTCGTCTTCGTCGAGCATTTCGAGGTAGCCGTTGATGATCGACAAAGGGGTGCGTAGCTCGTGGGAGGCGTTGGCGACGAAGTCGCGGCGAATTTGTTCGGTTTCTGCCTGTCGGGTGATGTCACGGATCAGCACCCAGGCTCCACGGCCAAAACCGTATTTTTCGATCAGAGGCTGTGCTTCGATCATGTAGTTGTGTTCATGACGCTCATCACTTGTAGCACGATCGGGGGCAGGGTGCGGAACGGGTCGGCGTAGTTCTTCACGGGTTTTGTTCTGGCTGTCCAGAGCAAGGCTGACGGCATCAGTGATGCGGTGGTCGAGGCAGACTTCGATCAGTTGGCGTCCTTCGTGGGCAAGGTCGGAGGCAAAAAGCTGGCGTGCGGCCTGGTTCGAAAAGCGGATTTCCAGTTGGTTGTCGAGAATGATGAGGGCGTCTTCAATCTGGTTGAGCATGCCTTCAAAAAAACGCCGCTGGCGTCTTTCCAGTTTACGTTCGAGATCAATTTCCGTCAGCAGGTTGGAAAGGGCGGATTTCAGCGAGGTGAGGGATCCGCTGTATTGAACGTGGTCGATGCTGTCGGGTGAGGGGGCTTCTTTAGAGCGCAAGGCAGATGCGATTTGCTCGACCCCCAGGGCAAGCTTGCGGCAGTGCCATGAGACAATCACGAGCAGTGCTAACAGCAGAATGATGAGGAATATTTGCAAAGCCTATGAAGTGGATGGTTGATCAGTCGAAATGCTCGAGTGGGCTTAATTGCTCGAATCGCTTGAATTGAATTGGTAACCCACACTGCGCAGGGTTTCAATCCGGTTGCCGTGGCTGCCGAGTTTTTCGCGCAGGCGTTTGATGTGGGTATCGAGGGTACGGGTTTGGATCATGTCGTTATAGCCCCAGATTCGCCGCAACAGATCTCCGCGCTCCTGCACCGTATCGGCGGACTCGATGAGCACGACCAGTAATTTGAATTCGGTGATAGTGAGATCGATTTCTTCTCCGCAGAGATAGAATTTCAGTTCATTTTTATCGAGTTTAAAATCACCGTTCTGGGTGATCGCTCCGGCGGGGTGGGTTTGCACGCGACTTAAGACGTTTTTGATACGCAGCATGAGTTCCTTGGGACTGAAGGGTTTGCAGACGTAGTCATCCGCTCCCAGCGACAGGCCCATGATGCGTTCGTCGAGTTTGCCGCGTGCGGTCAGCATGATGATCGCGATAGGCTGTGTTTTTTTATTGGCTTTGAGATCTTGAAAAACACCATAACCGTCTTTTTCCGGTAACATCAAGTCGAGCAGGATGAGGTCGGGCAATTCCTTTTTGGCGATGGCGACTGCCTCCAGTCCGTCGGCGGCTTCGAGCACGTCGTATGCTTCACGTTGCAGGTTCATTGCGATCAGTTCACGGATGTCTTGTTCGTCATCGACTATGAGAATAGTGGCCATGGATAGGTGAGTGGGTGAGTCGTGTATTCTCAGAAAATTTACTTCGGGTGAATCCGACGCCCGAATATGGAGCTTATTGTTAGCCGCCCCAAGCCGAGACTTGTCACAAATGTGTCACATTAAATGTCTGTAGTGTTCTTTTTTCAAGATTGTCGTCTTTTTTGTTGCGGGATGGGCGAAGATTCTATAGACGAATGAACCGCTTTGAGGCTACAATGCAATGAACTTGGTATTTCTACAAGAATACGGATGGTTCAGTGAGTGTTCAGCGACGAGCGTTTAGCGTCAATTTTATATTATCATGCCAGAATTAATTACCGAAGGCGATTTGCCAAAAAATCTGAAAGATCTTTATTTGAAGGGGATAAGTGCCCATGAATTGCGCAATTATGGTTACGCGATCACTTTGCTGCAGGCAGTTTTGAAAGATGCGCCCAATTTCCTCGATGGACGGAAAAAACTGCGCATGGCAGAGGTCAAACAAAAAGAGGGCGCAAAAAAAACCCTCAAATTGGGCGCCTAAGCCTTGAAGGTATTGAAACTGCAGGGTCAGGTCAAAAAAGACCCGCTGGGAGTGATGATCGCGGTGGAGAAGGATGTGCTGTCACTGGACCCTTTTAATGCTCAGGCAGGTTTGCTGTTGTTCGAAGCTGCTCAGGCCGCGGAGATGCCGGAAACAGCTGGTTTTGCATTGGAGATTGTGACACAGGGCAACCCGAGCAATACCAAATACAAACACCAGTTGGGACAGTATTATTTTGATCAGGGACTGTACGTGGAAGCAGCGGAAATATACGGCAAGTTGCGCAAGGAGGATCCTGCGGATCTGGTAGCGACCAAAATGGAGAAGGATTCCTCTGCCCAGCAGTCGATGAAAACCCAGAATTGGGAGGGGGGCATGCAGGATAACTTGCGTGACAAAGAACAGACCAAAACTTTGGATGCCAGAGATCGCGAAGGCATGACGCCGGAGATGATTCAGCAACAGATTCAGCAACTGTCGGCGATTTATGCCGCCAATCAGAATGATTTGAATGTCACTAAAGAGCTAGCGGATTGTTTTGAGCAGTTGGAGGACTGGACTCAAGCGCAATCTTATTATGAGTGGGCCTTTTCGCTCAGTCGTAACGACCCGGCATTGGAGCGTAAGGTGCTGGAGATCCGCGAGAAAGTGGGCAACGCTCAATTGGCTGAGCTGCAAAAATTTGTTGATGAAAATCCGGAGCACCCGGAAGCGGAGCGGGTGAAAGCGCAGATTGCCGAAATGAAAGGAGCGCAAGGCCAGCAGCTGCTGGAAGAGGCCCGTTTGCAGGTCGAGAAAAACCCGACCGATGCGCAGTTGCGTTTTGAATACGGCCAGCAGTTGTTCGATAGCGAGGATTTCAGCAAAGCGATTCCTGAATTACAACAGGCCAAACAGAGCCCGAGTTTGAGAATCCGGGCGATGTTGATGCTGGGTAAATGTTACGAAGGCAAAAACATGTTCGATTTGGCGGTGGCGCAGTTCGAAGAAGCGGTGAAAGAAATTCCCGGCATGGACGTGACCAAGAAAGAATTGCTCTACAATGTTGGTTTGCTTTACGGTAAGATGGGCAATAAGGAGGCTTCACTTGAAGCTCTGAAACTGATCTACTCGGCTGACTACGGATACAAAGACGTGGCTCAACGGGTGGAGGGTTCCTATCAAGGCGACGACGCAGGGGAGTGATGAAGGTCGGTGAATAGGGGCAGGCGAAGCGCCCGCCCTACAATTGCTGCTGAAGTTGCTAACAAGCGCAGGCCTATTTCAGGTTCTGCAGTTGGCCGATGCCGTATTTGCTTAATTGCTGGTTGATGGCGAGGGCCATGCGGGCGTCGAGGTAGATGACTTTGGGGTGGTCGGCAAATTCGATTTTGTGCAGACCCTGGGCATTGGGTTTTTTGAAGGCTTCAGCCAGGTCGCCTATGGCGTTGATGGCTTGGCCGTTGACTTTGGTGAGGATGATGGATCCCAAGCCCTGGTAGCCGATGGTGGCGGGGGTTTTTACTACCTGGCTGAGAAAGACGATTTTTTTGCGGCCTTCTTTTTCGTAAGGTTCAGGATTGGCTTGTGCGTGCACCAAGTTGAGTGGGCCGCGGGTGGGCCATTTGTCTCCCCAGAACTTGAGGTAGGGCAGGGTCAGCTCTTGAAAGATCAATCCGCCGAGGATCATGAAACGCGGGCCGCGGTCGAACATGTAGGGATCGACCAGGTAGTCGCCGGGTTCTTTGCGCAGGAGAGGAAATTCGAGATCGATGGGTTTGCCGTCACGGATGATGTGCAGCTTCACTTTATCACCGACGTTGGAGGCTCCGCGGACCAGGTGGCTGAAGTTGATTTTGCCATATTTGTCATTGCTGTAATTGCCGCGTGAGTCGATGTCGTGGCCGTTGAGGTTGAGGATGACGTCGCCCTCTTTGACCCCGCCTTTGCCAGCCGAGCTGTCAGCGACGATACGACGGACAAAAACACCGCCTTTTTTATCAGAGATGTGGGTGAATTTGCGGAGTTGCTCGTCGAGAGTTTGGGCGTAACCGAGTCCCATATTGGGGAAACCCTTGTAGTCCCCGTCTTTGAGGTCATCGAGGAAGTGTTTGATGATCGGGGAAGGCAGCAGACTACTGGTTTGCTCCTTGGAGCTGTAGCTTAGCAGTAGGCCGGCCAGGTTGCCGTTTTTGACCACGGGCAGGGTGAAACTGTTGGCGTGGTATTGCAGCGAGCCTTTGACTGGATAGGTCAGCAGTCGGGAGCCGGGAATGAAATAATTGCCAACGGCGACACGCAGTACTTTGACATCGGTAGTAACACTGTTGCCGTTGTCTTCGACTTGCCAGATTTCAAGGGTATCACCGGCGCTTACCGAGTCGTCGAGTTTGAGCGGCACCAGTTTGTCGAGGATGGTTGATTTGGCGTCAATCGGTTCGAGCAGGGCGAGATTGGCTTCGTAGTCCAGGCCGATGATCTTGGCGGGGGTTTTTTCGCCGGTTCCGGTCAGTTCAAGTTCGATGTAAGTGGAGTTTTCGACCAGCTCGGCGGTGGTCAGCACCCGTTTGCCGGTGATGAAGGCTCCTAGTCCGCGACGTGGGGTGGGCGCGCCTTTTTCCCAGGGGCGGATGAAGTTGTAACGCTGCAGGGTGGCATTGATCCTGACCAGGGAGCTGGCCGGTGAGGGCACGATCTCGACTTCGATGGTGGGTTTTTGCGCTGTCTTTTTTGCGTCTTGCGCTTGCAGGGATGGGGAGAAGTGGGTGGCGAACAGCAGGGCTGTGGTGAGGAGAAAACGGAGTGATGATTGGTGCATGATGTGCATAAGGGGAAAAGTGTAAATGGGTGAGGGATCTGGCGTGGCTTATTTCTTGGCGGCTTTTTCCCGGGCTTTGGCCAGCGCTTTGCTTTCCAGGATGAGTGGCTTTTCGATGAAGTGATCGTAGCCGACATTGTATTTGTCCATGATACGCTGGTGGGCGGCTTTGGCTTTGCTGCGTTCCATGACCAAGGGGCGCCCTTCACCAAGTAGGCGGATGACGTGGTAGTTTTCCTGCCCTTTTTCGTGGGCATCCGAGTTCAATGCATCATGCACATCCTGTAGGGTAAGGATTTTTTTGCCATTGATAGTATCGACCAACTGCTTGGTATAAGCTTGCAGGTGGGTATTGACCGAGTCCGGCAATACGGCGGTTAGGATCACCGGTTCCGGGCGTTCGATGTAGAGCTCTTCGCGGCTGAAGTAGCTGTAAACATAACGCGCTTTCAGATTGCTGATGCCGAAGGAACCCATTAGTTCGCGGTCGAGCGGTTGGAATTGCAGCCCGGCAAAAAGCACGAAGTTGGGCTTTTTGTCGTAGTGATTGGCTTGGATGAGGTAGGGGATGAAGCGTTGCAGTTCGATTTTGATCTGCTGCAGTTTGTGGTCACGTAGGATTTTCAAATCTACGGTGTCACCGACAAATTTGCGTTCGACGATTTCGTTGAGGTTGATGCGTTCCCCTTCGATGGTAACAAATCCGTCGCTGGCGATGTCGTAGCCGTCGATGGCGAGTAGCACATCACCGGTTTCCAATACGCCACCGGCGGAGCCGGCTTTGTCGGCGATGGTGACCATCACGCCGCGTCCGTCGTTTTTCAGTCCGAGCGCGAGGCGCTGGGCGGGGTTGAGCAGATTGATGGTTTGAGTGGCCATGTCGACGTAGAAATCGTATTGCCCGTCTTCGACATCTTTGAGGAAGCGATTGATTACGGGAACCGGGATCATGTAAGCGGTGTTCTGGGCCTGGGATCCGGAATAACCCTGGAAAGCAACGCCGACCACTTTGTTGTCCTGCAGTACCGGGCCGCCACTGTTGCCGGGGTTGATCGCGGCATCGACTTGGATGGTGAGGTGAAAGTCTACGCCGGAGTGGGTGTAGGGGCGGAAGTCGATGCGGGAAACCACTCCACGGGTGACGGAAATGCGTTCGCCGCCGATCGGGTAACCTACGTCGATGACGGTGGTATTCAGTTTGGGGATGCCGCCGATGGAGAGCGGTTTGACGTCTTTGAAGGGAGTCGGGTCTTCCAGTTCCAGCAGAGCGAGGTCGCAATCATGGGCGACGTATAGCACCCTGGCCTTGTAGGGCTCGGGGCGATCCATTTTTTTGATGTAAATGAGGCGCCGGTTGCTGACCACGTGAGCATTGGTGAGGAAGCGATTTTTACCGATCATGAAACCGGTGCCGACTCCGCTGCCTAGACCACCGATATTCCAGGGAACCCGGTAGTTGCGGTTTTCGACTTCGACTTCGACTCGGACGATGGCATCAAACTCGACTTTGGAGACGTCGGCCTGGACAGATGGTGGAGGTGGAACTTCAACGGTGGATTTTTTTTCCTGTGCATGGATGTGAGGGGCGAGGAATAAAACACAGAGCCAGGAAAAAGTGATAGTGCGGGAAAATGGGGATCGGGTGCTGGTGGTCATAAATAAAGCGATAAGGATCTAGTCTGTGATAGAGGAAGTCTAAAGTGTAGTGAGTCAGGAATAAAAGTCAATCATACGCCGAACTCTATGTTTAGAGCGGGGTGGGGTGGGGCTTTTGTCTAAGCCTTTGTTGGGATGCGTAGAACAAATTTCCAAATTTGTTGGGGGGTGGTCGAAGGGGGAAAGCAGACAAATATGGAAATTTGTCTTACCGGGAGACGTAGAACAAATTTCCAAATTTGTTGGAGGGGCGGTCGAAGGGGGAAAGCAGACAAATATGGAAATTAGTCTTACGTTTAGACGTTGAAGAGGAATTCTACGACGTCGCCGTCTTTGACGACGTATTCTTTTCCTTCACTGCGCAGCTTGCCGGCATCGCGGGCGGCGGCTCGGGAGCCACATTCGATCAGGTCGTCGTAGGCGATCACTTCGGCGCGGATGAAGCCACGTTCAAAATCGGTGTGGATAACACCGGCAGCCTGCGGGGCTTTGGTTCCGGCGAGGATGGTCCAAGCGCGGGTTTCTTGTTCGCCAGTGGTGATGTAGGTGCGCAGGCCGAGCAGGTGGTAAACGCTGCGGATGAGGTTGGCTCCGCCGGAGGTTTCTACGCCCATGTCGGAGAGAAATTCGTCAGCTTCTTCCTGACTTAGGTCGACCAGCTCTTCTTCGATCCGGGCGGAGATGACAACAGCTTCGGCGTTGTGGGATTCTGTGGCAAATTTTTTCACCACGGAAACAAAAGAATGGGAGTCGGGATCTTTTTGCGCGGCACCGAGCTCATCTTCTTTGACGTTGCAGGCAAAGATGGTGGGTTTGGCGCTCAAGAGATAAAATTCCTGCATCAGGGCACGCTCGTCATCATTGAGGTCGGCGGTCAGGGCGGGTTTGCCCTGGTCGAGATGGGGAAGCAGTTTGGTGATCAAATCTACTTCGGCTTTCGATTCTTTGTCACCGCTGCGGGCTTTTTTCTCACGAGAGGTTTTGCGTTTCTCCAGAGTGGCCAGATCACAGAGCACCAGCTCGGCATTGATGATCTCGATGTCGCGCAGGGGATCAACCGAGCCGAGTTCGTGAATGATGTCGTCGTTCTCGAAGCAGCGCACCACTTGGATGATGGCGTCACATTCACGGATGTGGGAGAGGAACTGGTTGCCGAGGCCTGCGCCTTGGGACGCTCCTTCGACCAGGCCGGCGATGTCGACAAATTCGATCGCGGTGGGGATGACCTTGGTGGAGTGGGAAAGCTTGCTGAGCACCTCGAGTCGCTCATCGGGCACGGTGACGATTCCGACGTTGGGATCGATGGTGCAAAAAGGGTAATTGGCCGCCTGCGCCTTTTGGGAGCGGGTGACTGCGTTGAATAGAGTTGATTTGCCTACGTTTGGAAGGCCGACGATTCCTGCTTTGAGCATGGGCGGACGGTAGGGGGATATTGGAGGGTTTTCAATGGAAAATTGAAATATGAGGGGTGAGCCACGAATGGACACCAATAAACACTAATAGGAAGGAGGGAGTATGGGTTTGCAGTCTTTGATAGGAGGTGAAGGGCTAGTTTCGCCAGTCACTTTCGTTGAAGTCGGGGGGGAGGGTGTATTGCCAGGTCCAGTCGCCGAGGGCGCGATCTTTTTTGAGCAGGCCGTTTTCGTCGATTTGGTTGATGCCGACGGAGTAGATCAGCGGGGTGCCGTCGGTTTTGAGCCGGTAATGTAGGGGGTCGCCGGTGATGAGATCGGGGGGCAGGGTATCGATGTAGCTGGGGGCGAGTGGGGAGAGGGAGTCGGGGTAGTTGCCGTGTTCGCGGCGGTAGAGCTCGAGCGCGATGGCGACGCGGGTGAGGTCGATGCGAGCGGAGATTTGCAGGGTGCGTTCGGCTATGCCTTTGAATGCCCCCACTGATCTTTCGGTGAAAACAGTATTAGGATTGAAGGGGAGAATGGTGGATTCATTCAATGTTAACAGGTCGCTTTCAACTCGGGCGAGAGCATCAATATTGATCTGGTTGGAATTCGGGTCACTGGTATTATTCAGGTAATGATCCTGGATGAATTGGCAGTAGTTGAGTTTGTTTCGGTAGATAAAGGCTTTTTCCATGCCGGTGAGTCGGATGAGTAAAATCATACGATCAAGGGACGGTTCTGAATTCATATAGGATTCACTTGGGGTGATCATACTATCGAGACTGGATAAAAAGAAGGCTCGTTCATTTCGTATTGCTTTAAAAAATTGTTGTTCAAGGTGGGTTCTTTTCAGGATATTTCCGATCCGGACCAGCTGGGTGTTACTGAGTTGTTGGGACTCCAGAGCTTGCCAAATTGAAGAGAGCGCCAATTGATAGACGGTGATTTCTACTAAGTGAGAAATGACCACTGCTTCTTCTCCCGACATATTGGCAAGTTGGAGAATGGTGATGATATCTCCCGATGCCGCTTTGTTTCGCTCTAAGTCCAAGTAGGCACGGCTTCTAAGCCAGAGAGCCTTGGAGATGGTATGTATTCCTGTTAGATGCGTGAATGGTGTCGCGAAAGAGATTTCATCATAATTGAAGGGGTAGGAGGCTCCTGTTTTGTGGCTTGCGAGGGCTACTTCACTAAATATTTTGGAATAAGGGGCGTAGGCTTGCAACATGCGTTCAGCTGCTTCTTGTTCGGATAGTTTTTTACCATTAGAGTCAAAATAGTCTTTCAATTGAAGTTCGGGTGCGGCCAAAGCCATTTTTTTATGACGAGATTTTGTGTCTGAGGATATTGGGATTTTTTTGAAAGCCGAGAAATTATAAAATTTCAGCTGAGAAATCCGATTATTATTGGGATCATCAAAGAGCTCCGTAATGATCGGGCTGGCGGCGAAGTTCTCATCGTTAGGGAGGGTTGGTGGGATCAGTGTTTTTAATTCGAAGATTTCCCCTTTGGTTTCCCAGTGGGTTTTAAATTGTGCCCAATCGCGTTCAGCTTGACGGTTTTCGTGGATGCCGACGGGGATGAGGATGGCGAGGATAAGGACGATGTGGGCAGCGATGATTTTGAGCGAGAGGGGTAAAAAACGCTTTGGCTGGTCCTGTGTTTTTATAGGGTCAAGCATGGGAATAGATTAGGAGCTAAGTGTATTTTTGTCGATTGCACGAATCGCTTCTATTTATAATCGTAATCTGCTTGACTCTAAAGGGTGCTGTCTTGATGTTTTAATCGTGAAAAATATATCCCCCGTCCATGCTCTTTTTGGCTTATTAGCTGTTGTTGTTTTTTCTAATGCAAGTCTGCATGCCGCGGATCCGGTGAAGTTGCCGGCGGGAGTGAATAAGGACCAACTGCACTTGTTTCTTTTTGTCGGCCAATCGAATATGGCGGGACGGGCGAAGCTGGAAGATCAGGACAAGGGGGTGATCGATGGGGTGTGGTTATTTAATGACCAGGGGCAGTGGGAGGCGGCACAACCGCCGCTCAATCGTTATTCAAAATTGCGCAAGAAGATTCCTTCGCGGTTGAATCCGGCGCTGGGTTTTGTGAAGGCTTATCGCAAGAAGTTTCCGAACGTGCAGGTTGGGGTTATTTGTTCGGCGCAGGGCGGCAGTAGCATCGAGGAATGGGAAAAGGGGAGGGAGAAAGCTCCCAAACTTTATGCGGAGGCGATTCGGGCGACCAAACTGGCGATGTCTGCGGGCGGCGAGTTGAAGGGGATTTGTTGGCATCAGGGAGAATCCAATGCCAAGCGGGTGCCTTTGTATCCCGCGCAGCTCAAGCAATTGGTGAAAAACTTTAGAACGGATTTGGGCAAGACGGATTTGCCTTTTGTGTTTGCTCAGATCGGGCAGTGGAAACCAGGATATGGGGATTTTAATAAGATGATTGTGAAACAAGACCAGGCGATTGAACAAACGGCTTGTGTGAAGACAGATGACTTGAAGAATTTCGATAACGCTCATTTTGATTCGGCTTCGCAACGGATCCTGGGACGGCGTTATGCGGAGAAAATGTTTGGGTTGTTGGGGGAATGAGGGGGGGAACCTCCAATGGACACTAATGAACACGAATGGGATGAGGAGGGGAGAATGGGAAATGGAGAATAAAAAATGAAGACACTGAGTGATGAAGAGATGGAGGCGGTTGTTGCGGCTTTGGCGGACGGGCGCAAGATCGAGGCGATCAAAATTTACCGTGAAGCGACCGAGCAGGGCTTGAAGGATGCCAAGGAATTCATCGAGGCGTTGATCCCGAAGTTGGTTGAAAAGGATCCGGAGAGGTATGAGAAGATCGCTAAATCGGGAGGAGGGTGCTCGTCGTTGATCGTATTTGCTGTGCTGATTTTGGCAGCCGGAGCGGCCGTGTTACAAGCTTGATCAAGTCTCATTAGCGAGATATTGCTCACTCAGTAATTCTGCTAGCGGATCGTTGTCGTTGGCTGACAGGCCCCAGTGCAGGTGGCGGCGCCAGCCTTCGGCGAGCTCGAATTTTTTTGACCGCTGACCGACTTGTTGGGAAAGTTCATCCATGGTGATGAGATAGGAATCCATGCCTTGACTGGCGTCGAGCCATTCTTTTTGGCTGGTGTGGGCAGCGAGCGCTTCGCGCTTGGTCGCATGCACGCTGCTGGTATCGATGTAGCAGTCGGCTTCGACCGAGCGGCGCAAGCCGTCACAAAGTCCGTGAGGCATAGCATGGTAGAGAGTGACATCGCCTTCGATCGCGGCGCTGGGCGGATCGGTTGCGAAGTTGGACATGCCACGGGAGAAAGCGGCGGTCACGGCGAGGCGGGAGACGTTCATGTGGTCTTCCATGTAGTCCTCGGGTGAGTGGGTGAGAACGATCTCTGGTTGCACTTCGCGGATCACGGCGGCGAGTTTGCGCAGCAGTTCGACGGAATAAACCACCTCGAGATCGTCACACAGGCTGGAGTGGAAAGTGGCACCGAGGATCTCAGCAGCGGCGCGGCCTTCATTGGCGCGCACGATGCGGGCTTGATTGGTATCCATGGTGGTGGTGCCGCAACTGCCGCTGGCGACATTCATGTAATGGATGTCGAAGCCAGCTTGTTTGAGCAGCATCAGGGTTCCTCCCATGACAAACTCGATGTCGTCGGGATGGGCGGCAATGGCGATGGCGGAGCGTTTGGGCATGAGGGTAAAAGGCCTTAATTGATTTCGGACAGTTTGACGGGGCGGCCTTCTTCGGCTGATTTGTCACAGGCAAAAAGAACTTGGAAGGATTTCAGGGCTTCGTTGAAGCTGGTCAGTGGCATATCCTCGCCTTTGTCGCTGGCGTCGAAAAAAGCCTGGAACTGGGCTTGGTAAGGGTGGTCCGCCACGTCTCCGGAGTCGGCCATGGCCATCGGCAGTTCGGTCCATTGTTTGTCACGCAGGCCGAGCTTGGTCGAATAAAGTTTGTTGTCGAGCATGCTGCCCTCGCTGCCGACCAGATGGGTGTGCAGGTAATAGGGTTGCAGGCAGTCGATCACCGAGGCGACTTTGCCAACGTTACCGTTAGAGAATTTCAGCAGTGCGGTGGCGGTGGTGGGGTAT
>JAJRVS010000031.1 GCA_024277195.1 Verrucomicrobiota bacterium
ACGGCATCTGCCACGCTTACGTCGATGTCGATGCCGATCTGGATATGGCCGAGGCGATCACGATCAATGCCAAAACCCAAAAGCCCAGTGTGTGCAACGCCCTGGAAACCTTGCTCATTCATCAGGATGTAGCCGAGAAATTCGCTCCTCTCATCGCTAAATCTTTACGTGAAAACAAGGTTCAACTTATTGCAGATGAAAAGTTTATCAAAATAATAGAAAAATCAAACTCAGACATCGATGTGCAAGCCGCCACTGAAGCCGACTGGCGCACTGAATACCTCGATTTGATCCTCAGTATCAAAATTGTCGCGGATCAGGATGAGGCCATGAACCATATCAACCATTACGGCTCCCACCACAGCGACGTCATCATCACCAGCAACGAAGCCCATGCCAACCGCTTCCTGGCAGAAGTGGACTCAGCTGCCGTTTTCTGGAACTGCTCCACCCGCTTCAGTGATGGCGAGGAGTTCGGCTTCGGCGCCGAGATCGGCATCTCCACCGACAAACTACACGCCCGCGGCCCAATGGCCCTCAAAGAGCTGACCTCTTACAAATACCAACTGATCGGCACCGGACAGGTTCGCTGATCTATTTTATCTGCGAGCATCGATTTCCAAGCCACTAAGGTGCAAATTTAACCTAGCGCTTCGCACTAGGCTATCTCATTTTGCCCTTACAGGACAGTTTGCTTTTATCTCTTTTGCACCAACGGTGCTCAATGATATAGCCCAGTGCGAAGCGCTGGGTAAAAAATCCAACTCTTCCAGTCCTGCAAGGACGAAACTCATAGCGGTCAGCAGCTTAACTATTTTGTCTCCCCCCCCTTTTCCATATCACTCCCACTCGACCGCCAAAGCCCTGGCGCAGGAGGTTCCGCTAAATCCGCGGTAAAAAAAGCATCCTTGCTCAAAAACTCTACCCCCCTGCCTTTCAGTGCCTCCTCCCAGAACGGCTTAGCCCTCCGTCACCCACCCCCAAACCCGCTTCCGTCACCAACTTAAGCAGCCGATCAATATTCAAGGGTTTGGTCAAAATCCCGCGTACCCTTGCATCCCGCAACAATTCCTGACTTTGCATCGCCTGGCCCTCTTCGACAATATACATCACCGCCGGAGTCACCCGCACGCCCTGATGACTGTGCGCATAAGCCTTGTCTATCAGTTCATACAAAAGCTCGCCATCAATGCTCGGCAATGACAAGCTGAAAATAAACAGGTTATAGGGCCTTTTTAAAGCCATTTCGAATCCATACAGAGCGTCCGGAGTGGTATCAACCGTAGCCTCCGTAAAACCCTGCAACGCCTCTCGGATCAAACGCAAAGTCGGCCCCGCGTGATGCACCACCAGCACCCGCTGCGATTTGACCGCCGCGGACAACTCTATCCCCTTTTCCTCGTCGCCTTTCGCGTGTATATCTTCTTCCATCATCTGAAACTTTCTCCTTCATGCCCGCCCAACAATCCTATATCAAAATCACCGGGGCTCGGCAGCACAACCTGCGTAACCTAAGCGTCGATATCCCCCGTCATCAACTGGTAGTCATCACCGGAGTGTCCGGTTCGGGAAAATCCTCGCTCGCTTTTGATACCCTCTACGCCGAAGGCCAGCGGCGCTACGTCGAAAGCCTGTCGGTGTATGCCCGCCAATTCCTCGAACAAATCGCCAAACCCGATGTTGATTTTATCGAAGGCTTGTCCCCCGCGATCGCCATCGAGCAACGCGGCTCGGCTCCGAATCCTCGCTCCACCATCGCCACCACGACGGAGATCTACGACTACCTGCGCATCCTCTACGCCGCCATCGGAACTCCCCACGATCCCAAAACCGGCGATGCCCTAATCCGTCACACCCCCCACGACATCGTCGAAGAGCTCTGCGCCCTGCCAGGGAAAACCCGTCTCATCATTCTCGCCCCGGTCTCCCTGCCCGGCGACCCCGAAGGCCTCGAAAGCCTCATTCTCAGCTTGCAAAAACAAGGTTTTGTCCGCATCCGCATCGATGGCAGCATCGTCGAACTCGATGCCGCTGCCGTTTTACTAAAAAAGAAAAAACCCAAAAGCATCGAAATCGTCATCGACCGGCTGGTCATCCGCCCCGACGTGCGCACCCGTCTGGCCGACTCAGTAGAAACCGCCCTGCGCTGGAGCGACCAAAAACGCCTGATCGCCCTGACCCAGGACAGCGTCGACGCCGATGAAGTCGTCCACATTTTCACCACCACTTTCACCAATCCCAAAACCGGTTTTACCCTCGGCGAACTCTCTCCACGCCACTTTTCCTTCAATTCCCATCTGGGAGCCTGCCCGACCTGCCACGGACTCGGCACTCAACTGCATTGCGATCCCACTCTGCTGGTGCCCGATCCGCTGTTATCCCTGAACCAGGGAGCCATCCTGACCTGGTGGTCAAAAAACAAAAAACTGCGTGCCACCCAGGATCGACAGATCATGGGGGTAGCCGGGCATTTCAACATCGACGCCGATCTGCCTTTTGCCGATCTGCCTGACGATTTCAAAGACGCCCTGTTCTTCAGCAGCGGAGATACCATCATCAAAACCGGATTAAAATCAGGCAAACGCTCGATCAGCAAAGCTTACGAAGGCCTGTGCCATCAAGCCGAACGACTATGGGAAAGCAGTGACAGCCAATTCACCAAGCGCAACGTGCGGCGCTACATGAATACCCTGACCTGTCCCAAGTGTCACGGGCGACGGCTCAAGGCCTCTATTCTTGCGATCACCCTGCCGCATCAAAATGACAGCCGCTCGATCGATCAGACCATCAACCTATCGATCGACGACTGCCTGAACTGGCTCGACGCCGTCTCACTTACTTCATCCCAGCAAACTTTCGCCACCGACATTCTCGAAGAAATTCGCAAACGCCTGCGCTTTCTCTCTGAAGTCGGCCTCGGTTATCTGACCCTAGATCGTTCCAGCGCCACCCTATCCGGCGGCGAAGCCCAGCGCATCCGTCTCGCCACCCAACTCGGTGCCGGACTCAGCGGCGTGCTTTATGTGCTCGACGAACCCTCCATCGGTCTGCACCAATCAGACAACGACCGTTTGCTCACCACGCTCAAAACCCTGCGCGACCTCGACAATACCGTCATCGTGGTCGAACACGATGAGGACACCATCCGAGCCGCCGACTACGTGCTCGACCTCGGCCCGGGAGCCGGAATCGAAGGCGGCGAACTGCTCGCCCACGGTACTCCGGCGCAAATCATGAAACACCCGGATTCGATCACCGGTCAATATTTATCCAAACGCCGTCACATCCCGCTACCGGAAAAATCACCTAACCTCACCGCTCTGTTCAAAAAAAGCGGCCGCACTCTGGATATAATCGGGGCCAGCGAACACAATCTCAAAAACGTCGATACCCGATTTCCTCTTGGTCACTTCACCTGCGTCACCGGCGTTTCGGGCAGCGGCAAGTCCACCCTGATTGATGACATCCTGCGTCGCGCCATCGCCCGACGACTCTATCGTTCAAAAGAACAACCCGGCAAATATGAGCGCATCGAGGGACTCGACCAGATCGATAAAATGATCGTCGTCGACCAGTCGCCCATCGGTCGCAGCCCACGCTCCAATCCAGCCACCTACAGTGGTCTCTTTGATCCCATCCGCGAACTGTTCACCAAACTGCCCGCCGCACGCGCCAGAGGTTACAAAAGCGGACGTTTCAGTTTCAATGTCTCCGGCGGGCGCTGCGAAAATTGTCAGGGAGACGGAGCGATCAAAATCGACATGCACTTCATGTCCGATGTTTATGTCACCTGCGAAGCCTGTCAGGGCAAACGCTACAACCGGGAAACCCTCGACATCGCCTACCGCGGAAAAAACATCGCCGAGGTGCTGGAAATGACCATCGCCGATGCGCACGAGTTTTTCCAAAACATCCCCGCCATCGAAAAAAAACTACGCGCACTGAAGGATGTCGGCCTTGCGTATATTGCCCTCGGCCAGGCCGCCACCACCCTCTCAGGCGGCGAAGCCCAACGGATCAAGCTCGCCACCGAATTATCCAAAACCTCCAGTGGCAAAACCCTCTACCTGCTCGACGAACCCACCACCGGCCTGCACTTCGCCGACATCGAAATCCTACTGGAAGTCTTCTATCGCCTGCGCGAAGCGGGCAATACCCTCATCGTCATCGAACACAATCTCGACATCATCAAATGCGCCGACTGGATCATTGACCTCGGCCCCGGCGGCGGCGAACACGGAGGAGAAATCATCGCTACCGGCAGTCCACAGCACATCGCTCAAAACCCTGCCAGCCTCACCGGACACTACTTGAAAAAACATCTCTGAATTCTTGCATCTTCCTCTAGTTGACAAGCGCCTGTTCCCCGCTTAAATCACCTGCATTATGAGCGACGAACACTCCTCTCACAACAAATCCAATGGCAGCGTTTCCCTATTGGGCAATCTACTGGCTATTGGCCTGCCGGTTTTGATGATTTTGATGCTCGGTCTGACCGGCATTGCCTTTGTAGCTTCCTTCTTAAAAGGTGAGAAAAAAGAAGAAGCCAAAACCGCTTCGGCTCCTGCTCCTGCTGCTGCGAAAGCGCCAGCCAAAGCTGAAGCCGCCAGCCCGGCAAAAGAAGCTCCTGCCACGGCAGCTGCCAAAACGGATGCTCCCGCTGCAGCGGCCGATCCGATGGCATTGGGAAAAACCACTTTTGCCACTTGCTCCGCTTGTCATGGCATGGACGGCAAAGGGCTCAAAGTCGGACCGATGTTGATGGCTCCCAGCCTGGCCGGTTCTGAAATCGTTCTCGGAGATCCCAGCCGCATGGCGCTGGTGATCCTGAAAGGGATCAAAAAAGAAAACGCCGACTTCATGGGAGTCATGACTCCCCTCGCCGCTATGCTGGATGATCAAAAACTCTCCGCAGTGATGACTTATGTGCGCAGTTCTTTTGGCAACAAAGCCGCTGCCGTTTCCGTCGCTGACGCTAAAAAAGCCCGCGAGCGTTTTGCCAAGCTGACCGATCTTACCGGAGTCAGCCGCACCAAACTCGACGAAGTGCTTGCCGCTCACAAATAAAGACTCAAACAAGCATTTCAAAGCAGGGCGGACTTTTCAGTCCGCCTTTTTCATACCTTGGAGACACTGTTGCAATTTGCAACACATTAACTGGGATGAACAAAGAAGGATTCTGATTGCATTGGGCGTGCACGAAAATTTCTATCGAAACTTGAAACGCAGCAACAAGTTCTAAGCCTAAAAGGAACGCGGACATCTTGAACGCGGTAAGCTTCAGCGGAAGAATTTACTGTCCGGCATATTCGCTGAAACAGGTAGAGTAGGAAAACCCGACCTCCCGTGGGTAAGCCCTGCTTTTATAATCGACAGCCCCCACACGACATTATTTTTTTCCGGCCTGAATCCTTTTTTCTTATCAGTGCTTATCGGTGAAATTTGCCTTCGAGTAATAATCTCCGACTGTCTCCTTTCAGTCGGCTGTGGTTATTATTTTGCCGTGTGGAGTGAATCGGCAGATTTGTTTGCTGCCTGATCGAACAACAATGACTCTGAGGAATCAAAGAAGGGAACCATTGCTGTTTGTGCCTGATACCTTGCGGCATTTGCCAAGCAACTTGATCCAGCTGAACTCAAACTTATCCAATATTCCTCTGATGCCAACCACCACCGCTCCTCCCGCTGACCCAGAAATCACCAGCTCCGACAAAGAGACCATCGAAGAACTCAAAGCCGCCTACGCCGATATGCGGGAGCAACTTGGCCAGGTCATCGTTGGTCAGCAAGAAGTCATCGAACAACTGCTGATCTCCATCTTCTGCCGCTCCCACGCCCTCTTGGTCGGAGTGCCTGGGCTCGCTAAAACCTTGCTGGTCTCCACCGTCGCCGACGTGCTTGACCTCTCTTTCAAACGGGTGCAGTTCACCCCGGATCTGATGCCTGCCGACATCACCGGCACCGAAGTTCTGGAAGAAGACCACACCACCGGCAAGCGCATCTTCCGTTTTGTCCACGGCCCTATTTTCGCCAATATGATTCTGGCTGACGAGATCAACCGGACTCCACCCAAAACCCAGGCATCGCTGCTCGAAGCCATGCAGGAACATCACGTCACCATCGGTGACGAGACCTACCCCCTGCCCGATCCGTTTTTTGTTCTCGCCACCCAGAACCCGATCGAACAAGAGGGAACCTTCCCCCTGCCCGAAGCACAGCTTGACCGTTTCATGTTCAACATCCGGGTGGCTTACCCAAGTGCTGAGGAAGAGCAGGACATCATCAAAAGAGTATCCGGCACCTACCGGGCAAACATTGAGAAAAAATTAAACGCAGAAACCATCATCCGGCTGCAAAAAGTCGTGCGCCGAGTGCCTGCCGCGGATCATGTGATCGCCTACGCGTCACAACTCGTCCGCGCCTCACGTCCCAAAGAAGCCGATGCACCGGACTTTGTAAAAGAAATGGTCAGCTGGGGAGCCGGCCCCCGTGCCGGCATCTATTTGATTCTCGGTGCCAAAGCACGAGCAGTGCTCGAAGGCCGTTACCACGCCACCACCGAGGACGTGCGCGCCGTGGCTCTGCCCGTGCTGCGTCACCGCATCCTCACCACTTTCAACGCCGAAGCCGCCGGAGTCACCTCCGACGACATCGTCAACATGCTGATCGACCACATGAAATCCCCCGACGACATCAACATCTAATCCCCTCGTCCACATTTCCCTGCAGTCTACAGCCTAAACACCTACAGCCTTCCTCCATGTCTACACCCACTCTGGAAAAACTCCCCAGCATGGAGCTGCTACCGCAGGAGATCATCACCACCTTGGGGCGTCTGGAGTTCCTTGCCCGCACCCGCAAGATCGGGTCGGTCACCGGTCGCCACGCCAGCCCGCATAAAGGTTTCTCAGTAGAATTCGCCGAACACCGTCAATACGTCGCCGGAGATGATCTGCGCGATCTCGACTGGCGGGCCTATGGCAAAAGTGATCGTTATTACATCAAACAATACATCGAAGAGACCAATATGCGGGTTACGCTACTGGTCGACGCTTCGGGTTCGATGAAATACACCGGAGAGAAGGACGAAAAAACCGGCAAGGCGCCCTTATCGAAATTTGAATACGCACGCCAACTGGCCGCCGCTTTTGCCTACCTCTTTGTGCGCCAGGGCGACGCGGTCGGATTGGTGACCTTCGATGACAAGATCAAAAAATACCTGCGCGCCGCTTCCAAACCCAGTCAAGTGCGGCTGATCCTGGATGAACTGCATGTCACCGAAGCGGGTTCGGACACCGAAGCCGCAACGACCTTCCACGAAATCGCGGATCGCATCAGCTCTCGTGGACTGGTGGTGATCTTCAGTGACCTGTTCGACGATCCGGAAAAAATCATCGAAGCCCTGCATCACTTTCGCTACAAAAATCACGAGATCCTCGTTTTTCATATCATGAGCGAAGAAGAACTCTCTTTCCCTTTCAAAAAATTTGAAACCTTCCAGTGCTTGGAAAACGAGGGCCTCAATCTGCAGATCGATCCTCAATCAATCCGCGCCCAGTACCTCGAAAAAATCCAGGAGTTCCTGAAAACCATCGAAATCGGCTGCGGAAAAATGGAAGCGGATTACATCCCCGTCAATACCCGCAAATCCATCTCCGACACTCTCCTGACCTACTTCACTTCCCGTTAGAAAAAGACACCCTACCGGCCCCTAACGAACAACCACTCAACCCTTGCTCTTCCTCAATCTCATATTATTAACCGGACTGATTGGCATATCCGTGCCAATCGCCATCCACCTGCTCAATCGGCGCACCAACCGGGTGATCGAATGGGGAGCGATGGACTTCATTTTCCAGTCATTGATCATACGCAACCGTCGTATTCAACTGGAAGAAGCGCTGTTGATGGCCTCGCGCTGCCTTCTCCTGGGACTGCTGGCGCTGGCGCTAGCCCGCCCCTTCGTGCCGCCCGGTTCCTCCGTCCCTTGGTTAGTGATCCTGCCGCTGATTCTCTTCGCCATCGTCGGCCTCGGCGTCGCTACGGTTTTGCGCAACGAACGCAAATGGCGTTTGTGGATCTTCTCTGTTTCCACCTTCATTCTGATCCTCTGCGGCTTGCTGATCCTGTTTGAAAAGCACCTCAACCTCAATCGTTTTGGCAGCAACGGAAGACAGGATATCTCCATCGTCATCGACGGCTCGACCTCGATGAATATGGAGTTCGACGGCATTTCCAATTTCCAACGAGCCGTGGACGAAGCCCGCGAAGTGATCAAACGCGCTCCCCGCGGACACGCCTTCAGCCTGATCATCGCCGGACCGTCGCCCTCGGCAAAAATCCTTGATCCGACCACCGACCGCACCGAGTTGAACGCCCTGCTTGATACCGCCCGCCCAATCGACGGTTCGATGGCTGCCTACCATTCCCTCACCCTCGCTTCCCTCAGTCTGGCGCGCGGCGACAACCCTTCCAAACAAGTTCTGCTTTTCACTGACGGCCAGAATGTCGGCTGGGAAATTGGGCAAACCGCAAGATGGAACTTCCTCCGTGATGCCTTTCGCAATCTCACCTCAGAACCCAAGATCATTCTACGCCAATTGCCTTTGCCCACCCATATCAGGAATATCGCCATCACCGATATTTCATTTTCGCGGGAAATCGTTGGCATTGACCGTCCGGTTACCATCACGGTTGTGGTGGAAAATACCGGCAACGAATCGATCACGCCCGCAGCGCTGGAACTTAAAATCGGCGAAACCATCCTCACAGACAATTCACTGGGTCAGATCGCTCCCGACGCAAGCAGTGCGGTCACCTTCACTCATCGTTTCAAACACGCCGGGGCTCATTCGGTCGAGGCTAGGATCACTGTGGAAGACGAAATCCCCCAGGACAACCTGCGTCATTTTGCTCTTAATATCGCTGACAGTTTAAAAGTCCTGTTAGTTGACGGTCGCCCGGATGGCCGTTTCCTGGAACGAGCCGCTTCCTTTCCCGCTCTGGCGCTCGCTCCGATCAAACGTTCTGCCGTCACGGCTAAAGCTCCCGCCACAACTCCGGCTGCGGATGCCGCAAAAAAAGATCCCGTCCGCTTTCTGGTCGATCCCGCAGTTGTCTCAGTAGCCAAAATCTCCACCATCCCCAATCTGGATATCTATGATGTGATCGTGCTCACCGATGTTCCGCGTTTGCCAAAAATCGCGGCGCAAAAAATGGCTGCATTTGTCCACGCCGGAGGCGGCTTGTTGGTCAGCCCCGGGCAGAAAGCCTCCCCGTCCTTCTATAACACCTGGCTGGGAAGTGACGGGCAAAACCTGCTGCCGGCCAGCATGGCGGACCAGCTAAGCGTAGCTTCGGACAAACAAGCGGTTCATCCCTCTGCCAGCACCTTGCTGCATCCCACTCTAAGAAAATTTGCTAAAAAAGAACAGTCTGATTTTTCTACCACCTCCTTTAACAGTTATTGGAAATTGCAAGTTGCCGAAAACCCAAACAATCCGGCTGAGGTCGGCGCCAGACTCAACAACGGGGATCCCTATTTGGTCGGACGCAAATACGGCAACGGCCGTATTCTACAACTCGCATCAGGCATCGATAACAACACCAGCAACTTGCCCACTCGGCACAGTTACCTGCCTTTCATCCACGAACTGGTCTATTACCTCGCCGACCCGGCAGCTTGGGATTTGAACCTCGACGCTGGTTGGGAACTCACCCTCCATCTGCCCACTCATCGAGGATCCGGAATCGGAGAAGGTTTGCTCGGACGTTATTACGCCGGACACGATCCCAAAAAAGATCCGCTGATGACCCGCCTCGATGCGGGCATCGATTTCAATTGGGAAAACGAAGCCCCGGCTGCTGAGCTGCCAGCTGACAACTTCATGGTCGAATGGACCGGCAAGATCCGCCCGCCAGTATCTGAAGAATTCATCTTCGACGCGCGCATCAATGACAATGTCGGGCTATGGATCGAC
>JAJRVS010000032.1 GCA_024277195.1 Verrucomicrobiota bacterium
GAGGATGTTTTGGATCAACTGTTGGATGAAGGTTTGATGCGGGAGTGGGTGCAGACGATTAAAAACAGTGATGGTTATTTGTGGCGATCCTGGTGGCTGCCTGATTTTGATAGTTCCTCGATATTTGCCTTTCCTTGGAGTATTCGTCATGGGGCTTTATTGCGCAAATTGGATGTGCGGAAAATTTCTGCGCAGTATCATGATACCTGGACCAGTCGGATGCGTATGCGATATGGCCTGGAGTTTGCCAAACCTAGGGAGCAGTGGGCGCGTGCGGTGGCGGGGCAGGCTTGGTGCGAAAAAACAACATTGTTACCGCATTTGAAAGAGCTGACGGATCCTCCGCGTTGGCAACAAGTCTATGAGCAAATGCGAGCGAGGGATTCGATTGAGGAGGATCTGGGCATGATCAAGGCAGATAAGCTGGGGGTGGTGTTTGCTTTTGCCGGGGTGAAAAGCGATCTGGCGGTTGCTAAAACGGGTGGGCTCAGGCGTCCGAATGCCAGACAGTTATATGCGAATGAATTGCTGCGGATTGGCAAGGAAGCAAAAGCACATATTGAAAAATACCAGGATCAAAGTGGCCGGGTTTATACGCTTGATTATTATGAGGTGAACCGTGGCAAGCAGGTGTCAGGTTCGGATGAGATTTATGCTCGTCGAATGGCGAAGCTGATTCGTGAAGAGGGGGTTGATGCAATTTATTTATTTACTAACGGTTATACTGGGTCAGGTGAGTATGGGGAGCTGAAAATGAATGAAGCTTTGATATCTAAGGCTATTCGTCAAGCGGGGGTGCGCTTGTATATTCGCATGCCTTTTGAGTTCGGGGTGGTGCCAATGAAATTACACCAGTTGGCAGTGGCATCGGGTGGTGGTGTGTTTTTTGGCAAGAGCAGCGATCCTGATTTTGACATGACTCGACCGAAGGCCAAGTGGCCGGGAGAGTAGGGGGTCAGGAGTTTGGAATGGAGATGAGCGATTGGGGAATCTCGGGGGTGGCTCCGTTTTGTGAGCAGACGTAGGCGGCGATGGTGCAGGCTTGTAGGTTGATTTGGTCGAGGGGGATTTGATCAAGCAAGCCAATGGCGAGGGTGGCGGTGAAAGCGTCGCCGGCGCCTACGGTGTCGACTAATTTTGTTTTGATCGCGGGTTGGTCGCTGATTTCCTCTGCTCGGATCAGCAGTGCTCCGTCGGCTCCGCGGGTCAGGGCAACTACTTGCAGGTCGAATTTTTTTGCCAGTTGTTGTAGCACTTCGGTATCGGATCCTGATATCTGGGTTAGTTTGGCAATGGGAGCGATCTCTTCATCGCTGAGCTTGAGCACGTTGGCAAGTTCGAGGGATTCGATGATGATGCTGTCGGTGACAAAAGGGGGGCGCAGATTGATATCGAGGATGCGCAGACAACTGGGTGGGGCGGCGGCGACAAAACTCTGGATGGTGTGCCGGGAAATTTCGCTGCGTTGGCCGAGGGTGCCGAAACAGAGAGCCTGGGTATTGTCTGCGAGTTTGAGTAATTCGGGGCTCGCGCAGAGTTCGTCCCAAGCGCAGTCAGGGGCGAAGTCGTAAGTGGCGTGACTTTCTTCGTCGAGGTGCACCATTACGATTCCGGTGTGCTCATCCAGCTGAAAAACGTGAGAGGTGTCGATGTGGCGTTTTTTTAAAATATCCAGGGCGTCGTCACCGAGTTGATCGCGCCCGACGGCGGAGACGATGCTCATATGGATTCGATCCTTGGCGAGACCGGCGGCGGTGCAGGCGAAGTTGGCAGGAGCGCCGCCAAATCGGGCACCGTCGGGATAGACGTCCCAAAGGATTTCTCCCAAAGCAATTAGATTGAATTTTTTCTGTTCCATGTGCGTCCAAATTGATTGTAGATCCTTATGAGGGTTTTTATCGGATTTACCGAGGAGCACTCATAAGGGAAAAGTGCTATTTTTTGTAGAGGATTAAGCTTGTTGTGAGGGTGCGATCTGGATTATAGCTAGATGGAGTTATAGATAAATAAGTAAGAGTATGAAAAATACGAATAGAGAGGTGAAGTGGAGTAGTCGACTAGCTAACTTGATGTATTGGGTGGCAGTGATGTTGCTTGCTGTTGCAGGATCCGTCAAGGCGCAGGATACTGACAAGGGCGAGGAGGATGAGCCGTCAAAGCAGCAAGTGGCCAAAACCTGGCCGAAACAGATTGATACGGGCAAGGCGTTGATTGTGATATATCAACCACAGGTGGAGTCGTTTGAGGGAGATAGTTTGTCGGCACGAGCGGCGGTCTCGGTGAAGCTGAAAGAGGCGAAGGAGGGTGGGGAAAACGAGCCGGTTTTTGGTGTGATATGGCTGGTGGCCAGAGTTGATACTGACCGGGAGCAACGCATGGTGCATGTGCGTTCGGTGAAGATTCCGCGTGTTCGTTTTGCGGGTTCAACTCCAGAAAAAGAGGCGAAACTCGCTGAGATCATAGAAGCCGAAGTGCCTAAGTGGGACCATAATATTTCACTGGATCGTTTATTAACAAGTTTGGCGCTGGTGGAGAGTGAAAAAAAGGGCGCGGATAATTTATCGACGGCGGCGCCGAATATTATTTATTCAAAAGAGCCGGCGGTGTTGGTGACGATTGATGGCGAGCCTCAGTTGAGCACTGTGGATGGGGCGACTCAGTTGATGAGGGTGATCAATACCCCATTTTTAATTGTGTTTGATAGCACTTTGAAAAAGTATTTTCTCTATGCGGGTAAGGAGGCTTGGTATTCAGCGGCGAGCTTGGAATCGGCTTGGGCGATTGACCAGGCGGTGCCCAAACAAGTGGCGGTTCTAGCTCCGGATGAAACGGATCAGGAATTGTCTGAGTCCGATGAAGGGGGTAAGGGCGTGGTGCCGAAAATCCTGTTGGTGACGCAGCCGAGCGAATTGATTTATACCAGCGGCGAGCCGGCTTTCACCCCGATCTCCGGAACGAGTTTGATGTACGTCAGCAATAGCGACAGTAATTTGTTCATGGAAATGGATAAACGAATTTATTACGTGCTGTTATCAGGACGTTGGTACAGTAGTGCATCGCTGAGCGGAGCTTGGCAGTATGTGGAAGCCGAGCAGTTGCCGAAGGCATTCCAGCGAATCCCCGAGGATTCTGATGTTGCGGATGTGAGGGCTTTTGTATATGGAACTCAAGAGGCAAGTGAGGCGGTGCTTGACGCGCAGATTCCGCAAACGGCGAGAGTAAAACGTGGAGAAGTGAAGGTGGAGGTTGTCTATGACGGGGATCCTCAATTCGAGTCGATTTCAGGAACGGATTTGCGCTATGCGGTTAACACTGAGAGCGAGGTGTTACTGACAAGTGATCAGTATTATGTTTGTGACGCGGGTGTTTGGTATGTCTCGTCGACTGCGGTCGGGCCGTGGCAGGTGGCGGATACGCGTCCTGAGGGGGTGGATGATATTCCACCGGAGTCGCCGGTGTATAACGTGAAGTATGTCTATGTTTATGATACGACTCCCGAGTATGTGTATGTAGGTTATACTCCAGGTTATACCGGATGCTATATTTATCGAGGTTTGTTGGTGTATGGCACGGGTTATCACTATCGTGCGTGGCATCGAGGAGGGATTTATTATGGGCGTCCGGTGACCTGGGGGTATGCGGTTCGTTACAACCCGTGGGTGTCAGCTTGGAGTTTTGGTGTGGTTTACAGTAATGGACATTTCACTTTTGGCATGGGTTACGGGAGCTGGGGGCGCTGGCATGGAGGTTGGTGGGGAGCTGGGTTTTACAGTGGATATTGGCGCGGTCATTCGCGGGGTTTTTATCATGGTTTTCACCGCGGTTATTATCAGGGGTATAGGCGAGGCTATTGGGCTGGTCGTCATCATGGCTCGGGCTGGAGGCACCCACGGCCTGAACTTTATGGCAGCTATGGTCGTCCAGGAGTTTTGCCGTATCATAAAAATGTTCGTCCGGTGACCTTGCCTGCCCGACCGGGAAATCGTCCTGGTATGCCGAGCACTAAACCTGCGATTCCAGGTAAGCCATCGCAACCGATAGCTAGGCCGGGTATGCCAAGTACCAAGCCTGCGATTCCAGGTAAGCCATCGCAGCCGATAGCTAGGCCGGGTATGCCAAGCACCAAGCCTGCGATTCCAGGTAAGCCATCGCAGCCGATAGCTAGTCCGGGTATGCCAAGCACCAAACCGGCGATTCCAGGTAAGCCATCGCAACCGATAGCTAGTCCGGGTATGCCAAGTGCCAAGCCTACGATTCCGGGTAAGCCATCGCAACCGATAGCTAGTCCGGGTATGCCAAGTGCCAAGCCTACGATTCCAGGTAAGCCATCGCAACCGATAGCTAGTCCGGGTATGCCAAGTGCCAAGCCTACGATTCCGGGTAAGCCATCGCAGCCGATAGCTAGTCCGGGTATGCCAACGACCTTGCCAGTAACTCGCCCGAGTGTTAAGCCCGAGCCTTCGATTGCCTTGGACCGGGCGAATAATGTTTATGCGGATAAATCCGGCAATGTTTATCAAAGGCAGCCCAATGGATCTTGGAATCACCTGGCCAATGGTCGACCTGCGCCTGTAACCCGACCATCAACTCCAAACAGCCGTCCGGTAACCACTCGTCCTGCGATACCCAGCACACGACCAGTAACGACTCGACCCACCACTACCCGCCCAACCCGACCGACAACGACGCGTCCTTCGACCCGGCCCACAACCACGCGTCCTAGCACTCGGCCATCGAGCAGTATCAGTCCGAGCACTCGAAGCAGTTTGAATAGCAGTTATCAATCCCGCCAGCGCGGAACCACTCGAACCACCCAGTCAAGTCGCTCGCGTAGTAGTAGTAGTATGAGCCGTTCGAGAAGCTCTGGGGCGAGTCGAGGTGGAGGCGGTGGAAGGAGGCGGTGAGGGTGGAATTTCCTTAGCAATATATTCATAGCCGATTCGAAACAAAAATATTTTGTTGCGAATCGGAATTATTATGATGTATTAAAACATGCCGAGTGAAAACGGAGTCCGGGGTCGAGCCGCTGATATTGAGAAGTATCTCAGGGGAATCGCGGACGCTGGTGTCTGGCCTGAAAGCGACGCATTGCCGACGACCCGGGCTCTTGGAGAAAAATTTGGAGTGGCCAATACCACGGCATCGCGGGTTTTGCATCGTCTCGAACAAGAGGGTTTGGTGTGGAAACAAGACAACGGGCGTTATTTCCTCGAATCTTCCCGGCAGCTGGTGCACCGGCCCAAGCCGATCGCATGTTTGACCCGGGAGTTGGAACGCTGGAGTGGAGTGTATCGGGCAATCATGGCGGGGGTGAGCGCTTACACCTCGCAGCGGCAGACGGCTCTATTACTTTGGCGCAGCGAGTCCCTGGTCAGTCACAGTGATGTGAACCTGCCTCCGCAATATGGATCGTTGGATCAGCAGACGACCTCTTTGCAAGATTTTGAAAGGTGTTACGGAGACACCCACGGTGGAGTTTTGATCGATGATATCTGGAGTGATGAAGCGCTCGTTGAATATCCGGATTTGTTGAAAAATGCAGTGGTTTTGTATCGGGAAACTGGCTTGCCCGGAGTAGGGAATGTGTGCATCGATACGGAAAGTGGCAGTTTGCTGGCATTGACTCATTTATTGGCGCGCGGTTATGAGGAACTCTGGATCGCACGCCCTTTTCGCGGTGACGCCGCCATGGATGCCTTGGTCGACGATATGGCAGCACTTGCAGAAAAAACAGGTTCGGGCAGTTTGCTTTATCACGTCAAGGAGGCCGGTAATCCAGACGAACGGCGCCAATTGATCGCAGAGACGAAACAAGCTTCGAAGCGAATCGGTATTTTTTGTCCTGAAGACAATGTGTGCAAAGCGCTTTACCGGGAGTTGCTCGATCAAGAGGCGGATTGTCCGGGCCAAGTGGGTCTGCTGTCTGGTATGGGTACTTCGGTATTGGCTGGGGAGGAAATCAGCACGCTTTGTTATGACTTTCGGGAGATGGGCTTGCGGGCGGCAGAGATGATCTATGCAGGAGCTGGAGGGCAGGTCAAATTGCGTCCTGAGCTGTTGGCAAAAACGACAACCTGATGGTGATTCAGAGATAACATTTACAGTAAGGATTTTTAAAATGAAAAAACGAAACCCCCAATCAAAAAGAGATAACGTAAGTTTAGTGTTGTTAATAACGCTAACGTTTATGATGTCAGGAAGTTCTGCCTGGTGTGCGCCCAAGTCATTGGGTGTGGCGCCTAAGAAGGATGTGCGTCTCACCTTCAATAAAAAGGAGAAACCCCAGCTCGATTCAGCCTTGGCAAAATATGGCATGTATGCAAAAACGGCGACGAGACCCCAATCAACGTCGAGTGTCGATACCGCTCTGCCGCTTAAATTGAATCCGGGTGATCGTATTGCTTTTATTGGCAATACCCTGTTGGATCGTGCACGGGATTTTGGTTATTTTGAAACCCTGTTGCAGCAGAGTTTCCCTGAGCACCATTTGGTTGTGCGCAATCTCGCTTGGGCGGGGGATTCCTTGGATTCCCAACCGCGGCCGTTGAATCTCGCTGATCTGGAGCAGCATCTGACTTACGAAAAAATTGATGTCATCATCGCGGCTTTTGGATTCAATGAATCCTTTGCGGGTAAAGAGGGGTTGCCGAAGTTTCGTCGTGAGCTGGTGGATTATTTGAAGAAACTCAAGACCAGCGCTTTTAATGGCAACAGCGCGCCGCGCATTGTTCTGCTGTCCCCGATTGCCAATGAAGACATCAAGCGGGTGGCGGCAGCTGAGATGAACAACGAGCAACTGGCAGCTTACACTGCGATGATGAAAGAAGTAGCGGCTGAGCAAAAGGTGGGTTTTGCCAATCTGTTTGAAGCGAGTAAAGCTGCGATGGACTCTCCGGGAGATGATCTGACGCTGAATGGAATTCATCTGGGCAAAGAAGGGTATCAATTGTTGGCCGATACCGCTTACCGTCAAATTTTTGGAAAAAAAGCGCCGGAGATCAATGAAGCTCTGCGCTTGGAAGTGTTGGAGAAAAACAAACAGTTCTTTCGTCGTTACCGTCCTGTGAATACTTATTATTACACCGGCAAGCGCAGCGAAGAACACGGTTATAACGACTTCCTACCGGCGATGCGCAATTTTGATCTGATGGTGGCCAATCGTTACAAGCGCATATGGGATC
>JAJRVS010000033.1 GCA_024277195.1 Verrucomicrobiota bacterium
CGAGGGCTTTGAGGTGGAGGTGCCTGAGTTGGAAGCGCCGTTTGCTAACCCAGTGCAGTATTTTTTGCACTGTTTGGAAACGGATAGTGAGATCGAAGGACCTTTGAGTGTGGAGATTTCGAGAATTGGCCAGCAGATTGTTGATACGGCGGTGCTTAGTGCCCAAGAAAAACGCACCGTATCTTTGTTGGGGTGAGGGCTTAGAATATGAGCAGGCGTGGAAAATATAAGGGCAGCTTTTTTTCACCGTAGTATTGACAGCACCCTACATTTGTGATCCGCTTGCTGTTAACATGAAAGCACTCCCAAAAAAAATAGCAGCAGCCACTCTTTTAGTTTCAATTTCTCTCACTAGTTGTGAGACCATGGACCCTCTTGCTTCGGCAGGCGTGGTAGGTGGCATCGCCGGATTAGGGTCGGGCGCGATCGCCAGGCATGCAGGGGCATCCTCAACGGAATCAGCTTTGATCGGAGCTGCGGTGGGCGTGACGGCTGCCGTGATCGTTTATTCTTATCAGAAAAGGAAAGCTACCGAGCGTGAGCAAGCCGCTGCCGCAGCGAGAGCTGCCAAGGTGAAAAAGAGAGTGGCCAGTAAATCGAAATCCGCGCCTAAGACCCGTTATGTAGCAGTGCCGGCCACCAAGGCCGATACGGTGATGCTCTATGACACCAAAAAGGATAAAATGGTGAACGGTTCGGCTTATGAGTTGGAGAAAACTCCAAAAAAAGGTGAGGTGGTGAAGTTTGGTTCTGTTAACGCCGAATACGTTGGTATTTAATTCTGAAATCAGGCGATAGATTCAAAAAGAAGGGCGGGTTTTTAACCCGCCTTTTTTGTGCCTGGAAAACACCTTCCAAAGATATGGTTATACCTATTGCGTAGCAGCGGGCGCTTCCAGAGCTTTGTGTTTTTTCAACCACAGGGAGGTGGATTCAGGTTTGTCCCATTTTTGATAAAGGGTTATCAAACGTTCGATCGCAAATTTCAAGCGGTCGCGCCCTTTGGTTTTAGAAAGCAGGGAGTCCATTCCTTTATATCCCGCAAGCAACAAGGTTTCAGCTTCAGCGTAGCTTTTCTGATCAGCGAGAATTTCACCTAATATTGATTGGGCGTGGTAAAACCCCAAGTCGATGTCTTCCCGTCGTTTGCGTGCGGCCAACAGCTGTCGGTATTGTTTTTCAGCATTAGCCAGTTGGTCAGTCTTCCAGTAGGAATATGCCAGGCTATTCATGGTGCCGATGGTCTCGCGATGGTCCGGGCCGAGAACCTGGATCATCGATTGCAATGTGGATTGGTGTAAAGCTATAGCTTGATCCCAATGGCCGGAAGAGATGTATGAATTGGCCATGTTGAACTTGGCTCGCAGGGTGTCCGGGTGCTCGGGGCCCTGCACTTCGATTCTTAGTTTAAGGGTTTGTTCACGCAAGGCTTGAGCTTCTTTTTCGCGTCCTAGTGTTTCATAGGAGTTAGCCAGATTTTGCATTGAATTGAGCGTATCGGGGTGGCCTTCTCCGCGTGCTTTTTTGAAGAGTTCCAATACTTGCTCGCGTAGCTTTAAGGCTTCTTCTTGTCGGCCGAGAGAGCTGTAGGATGAAGCCAGGCTGCCCATGGAGGAAATGGTATCAGGGTCATCTGGACCGAGCACTTCTCTGCGCAGTTCCAGGGTTTCTTCATCCAAAGCCAGGGCTTCTTTGAATCGTCCTGCTCCGCGATAGGAAACTGCCAGATTACTCGCCGAAGTGAGGGTGTCGATGTGCTTGGGGCCGAGGATTTCTTTTTCTGTTAGCAAAGTTTTTTCCCGTAGATCGAGGGCTTCTTCCCTGCGTCCGACCCGTTGATAGGAATTGGCCAGCACGGTCATTGATTTGAGTGTATCCAGATGCTTTGGTCCGAGTAATTTGACTCGTAGAGCCAGTGCCCGCTGGAGTTGGGGGATGGCAGTTTTGGCTTAACCAAGATACCAATAGGAAGTGCCGATGGCGGTACGGATGGTAGCTTCCACTGCTGGCTGATCGTTGAAAGCAGTGGAAATTTGAGGCTCTGCGGCATCGATGGCCGCACGAATCGTAGCGTCAATGCCGAGCCCTCCGTCTTGTTGTTTGGGTCTGGCTGCGGCGAGGACTTTGGCATTAAAAAAGGCTAACACGGCTTTGGCTTCACGGGTCGCTTGTTCGGCTAGTTCGCGTTGTTGCTCCGCGTGCTCCTTGGCAGTAGTGGCGACTTTCTCCGATTGTACGGCCAGTTCCCGTTGTTTTTCAGCTACGATTTTGGCTGCGGTCGCTTCTTTGGCTGATTGTTTAGCCAACTCTCGTTGTTGCTCGGCACGTTCTTTTTGGGTGGTGGCTTCTTTTTCAGATTCTACCGCGAGTTCACGTTGCTGCTCTGCTACCACCTTTTGTTTGGTCGCTTCTTTTTCTGCCTTTAGCGCCCACACGGCTAAAAAGGAAGTCATCACAGCAACTGCGGAAATCACCGATACCATGATCAATAAACGATTGCGTTGGCGGGTAGCCTCGCGCCGTTTCAGGCGGTCAAAACCAACCCCTAACAACCCTGCGATTAATTTCAACTTGGCATCCGCTTTGCCATCGCCTTCTTCCCTGGCGTCAGCGGCGATGGGTTCAGCACCGCCGGCCGTTAGCGCCGCAGGAAAACAATCAGGCGGGTCACCGTCGACGATTAGGGCGTAAACTTTTTGATCATTCTCAGGTAGCAAACCACGGAATATTTCAATTTCGGCATTCACGTATTGTGAAGCGACGGAGTTGGGGGAGCAGAGAACGATCAGGTTTTCGGAAGCCTCAAGCGCTTCCTGGATGGTATCCGCCAGCGAGCCAGAGGCGGGCAGTTCGTCGCGGTCGCGGAACACCGGGGTCAGGCGGCGGCTTTTTTTCGAGCCATCATCTTGCAGATTGTCGCCAGGCGGGTAGGCGTCGATGGGGACGTGGTATTGTTCCAGGGCTTTGTGCAACCACTTCGCCCATTTTGCATCACGATGCGAATAGCTGATGAAGGCTCGGTAGTGTGGTTTGTCGTGAAGCATAAGTTGGGTGAGTTGCCGATAAGAAAGGCTATCCCGAGGTTCAAGCCAATTGATTTTTATAGAAAAAAGCGGTGCGGTGGGGGATCTCCTGTTGTTACTTGTAATCAAAATTTAGCTAAAGCATGAACCGACTTCTCTCACTCGACGGCGGAGGCATCCGCGGGATATTCAGCGTTGCCATTCTGGAACGTATAGAAAACATCCTGCGGGAGCGTTATCAGAAGGAGAATCCGGGTTTTGTGCTGGCTGATTATTTTAATTTCATTGGAGGTAATAGCACCGGAGGCATTATTGCAGCGATGTTGTCCAAAGGAATGTCGGTGAGGGAGGTTCGGGAAAGTTACGAACAACTGGGTCCGATTGTTTTCCGGCGTAAACCTTTCTGGCAATCGTGGCGTAGTTTTTATGGGTCGGAAGCTTTTACTCGTTTGTTGAAGGAAAATTTCGAGGAATCGGCGGGGGAGCCGATGACGCTGGGATCAAAAAAGTTGAAAACCTGTTTGATGTTGGTGATGCGCAATGGCACCACCGGTTCGACTTGGCCGATCACTAATCATCCCGAAGCACGTTATAATAAACGCAACCCGAATGATGAAATCCCCACTAATCTCGATATTCCTTTGTGGCAGTTGATCAGGGCGAGCGCGGCGGCGCCGGCTTTTTTCCCTACCGAATTGGTTAAGCTGCATTCTCCGGACGGCACCGAGCAGCAATTTGAGTTTATTGATGGAGCGGTGTCACCTTACAACAATCCTTCGGTGGCGATGTATCTGGCGGCTACTTTACCAGCTTACAATATGAATATGCCGACCGGGACGGACAAGCTGTTCCTGTGTTCGGTGGGGACGGGACGGGTTTCGATCACTTATGCGCCGGGCGAGTTGGGGCATGTCAATGTATTGGGAGGTGGACTCAGAGCGCTGAAGGGCCTGATGGATTCGGTATTGGTTGAACAGGATAAATTATGCCGGGTATTGGGCAAAACTATCTGCGGTGCGTCAATCGACGGGGAACTGGATGCTTTGACCGAAGGGGGATTGGAGAAATTCCTCTATTGCCGCTATCAGCACCAATTCACAGATGAGGAGGAGGAAGACTGCCGTCGGGAAACCGGCAGCACTCATCCTTTTGAATTGAGTGATATTGCGTCCGTGCCAAAGTTGCTAGAGCTCGGCAGGATATACGCGGAAGAAACCGTGAAACCCGAGCATTTACCGTAAGGCGCGCGCTTTTCAAGCCATCATTTATCAGAGCCTGATTGCCACTTGGCCTCGATGCCCTCGGCGATGACTGCGGCCGCGGCGGCCAAAAGGGGAATGGCATCGTCTTTGAACCCCCAGGGAACATCTTCGCGCGGGGCGCTGTGGAAGTCACTGGAAAGTTGTACGGCGCTCAGGGCACCGCATAATTGGCCGCAAATGTAAAAAGGCACACTGATCTGGTGTTGCGTTTTTTGCTCAAGAGTCTCATCAACCTGTCCCGAGCTGTCCTGGAAGCGGTGCAGCCCTTTGTGATGAACTGCGCGTTCTTCGTTGAAAGCTTTGGAAACAAGGCCGGAGCTGAGATCCTGACAGACATGCCGTTGTAATTCCAAGGTATTGTAACAAGTCACCAGTTGCTGCCCCGGCTTATCCACGACCCAGATACTGCCTTCATGTCCGCCCATATTGTGAAGCGTTTGTTTGAGCAGGGCGGGGGTGGAACTTGGCAACCACTGCATAAAACCATAGAGGTCAGCGTTTTGCGCAAATTCAGTGATTTTATGGTAGAGAGCCCCGTTCGGATTCATAACAAAAGACTAGCAGTGGGGGGGAGGGGGGCGCAAATGAAAAAATTAGAGCTGGAAAAGTCAGTCTAAATATAAAGAAGGGTTAGGCCTCATGTAGTTTAATTCTTGTGGCAGGAAAGTAGGGTCCTGAGAGTATAATAAGGTATAATAAGGGTCAGGCCTATTGCATTTTTATTCTTGTGAAGCGTTGGGATTGAGGTGGGAGTGGCGCTGCGGTTATTGGGGGGCGCGTAGGATGAAGACGCGGCTGCTACCGTATTTTTTTGGCAGAGGGCGGTAGCCGACGTAGTCGAGGGCAAACTCGTCGATTTGCTCGACGGAGGCGAGGGCGGCAAAATATTCGCTGACGTAGATTTGCCCTTCCTGGACCATGGGTTCGATTCGGGCGGCTCGGTTGGTGTGTTGTCCGGTGAAGTTGAGGGTGCCGGTGACGGGGTCGCGGAGCTCGAAAACCGGTCCGGCATTCAAGGCGATCCGGAAGTGGAGTTTTTTCCCCGTGCTTTGTGGCAGCCAGTCTTGTTGTTCGATGGCCCGGTGGAACTCCAAGGCAAAAAGCCCGGCTTCCCGAACACTGTCGAAGACAAAATAGAAGGCGTCTCCCCAGCAGTTGGAGGTCAAGGGGGCGAAATCAAAGCGGGCGATGCTTTCTGCAATAGGTTTCAGGAAGCTGTCGTAATAACGAGGCAGGTCGTAATCCTCTAATTTGCTGTATCCAACGATGTCAGCAAATAGGATGGCTTTGATTTGTTGCTCGTTTTTGTTTTGTGAACTCGATCGATCAAGTTTAATCAAATCCGGGCTTTGGTGGACTGGCAGGAGGGGGGCTCCGGAAGGATCGATGATGGTATCGACCGTTAGGCCAACACTCTGCCACAGCGCGATGCAGTCGGCAGTTCCTCCGGTGACGGTTAGGCCGACTTGATCCCACAAGGCGATGGTCTGTAAAGAGGTTTCCAAAAAACGGGATTCGAAGCGAGCCAGGCCAAGGATGAGACGATTGACAAAGTCGTAGATGGCAGATCCCTGGATCTGCTCATGGTGTTTTCCAGAAGAGGCGGTTACGATACTGGTTGCTCTGGCGGCTACCCAGTCAAAACGTTGCAACCAATCGGCGTCAGCGCTTTGCAAAATGTAGGTTCGAAAATTTTTCAAATCAAAGGGCAGCACCAGACGCAGCTCGTTGCCGTTTTTCAAAACGGCTTCACAAAAAATCAGGTCTCCTCCCGGGGCGGCGGAAGCGTAGGCGATCATGGGGGTCGAGTTGGCGACAGTGGTTGAAATATTCCTCGATACCTCGGCAACCGCGGATGGAGGGAAACGCGGCGTGCTGCGCTCGGCTGCATCAATGCGGTGTCCAGAAAATACGACAACCCGAGGCATTAGGAAGGTGGAATCGAGCAAAGAGGGATCCTGATCCTGCGCATTAAGGATTTGCCGGGCCTGGCTACGCATGGATTGCAGGCTGGAGTATTCATGGCCAACTTTTTCGGCTGCTGCGCGGTAGTGCGCGCCGGCTTTGTCGGTATTTCTCAGCAGTAGCTGCGCTTCCGCCAGCGTGGCCAATAACCAGTAGTCGTCGTTTCCCTCGATTTGTTTTTGGCAGAGTGCAATTACCTGCTCATCTACGATAGAGGCTTCGTTTTTGTTGCCGAGGAGAAGGGCGACGGTTGCGGTATTGATCAGTGGGTAATAGTTATCGGGCTCAAGTTCTACCGCACGCGAATAATAGGAAAAAGCGGATTGCAGGTGTTGCTTACGTTTCTCCCCGGCTTTGGCGGTGTAAGCTACATCTTTCTGTAAACGACCGAGCAGGCAGAATGTTTCCGCTTGCGGGGAACCTTTTTCCAATAGCTTGTTCAGCATTTCCATGGCGCTGCGGGTGGCGCCGGTGCGGGCCAGGCTGAGGGCCGCAGTTCGTGTTAGTTGAGTGAAAATTTCATCGTTGCAGGCCTCACATTGTTTGCCTTCGTCAGTGATTTCAAAGACCCAGAAGGGGTGACTGCGATGTTGTAAACGAAGGGTGAGGGCGGCGTGGAGTTCCGGGTGGTTCAGCCAGATGGCAAGAGAGCGGGATTCCCAAATGTCCCGCAGCTCGTGTATGCTGGTCGAGGGAGACTGGATCGTTCTCAGCAAATCGTCGACTATGGTTTTCATTTTTGTCATGGACTGCTCCAGATAATGCTACTAAAAATTCATTTTTTCAAGTTCTTCGGGATTTTCATTCGTCCCTTCTGATTCATTCACCTTGGTTTGCCATTCTGCGGCTTTTGCGGATTTGCCCCAGTGACGGTAGAGGGTAAACAAGCGCTGGCTGGTAATTTTCAACCACTTGGCTTCGGGTTTCGGAACCAGGCTGTTCAACCCCTGATGGCCGGACAGCAGCAGGGTTTCCGCCTTGGCGTATTGTTTTTGCCCCGTGAGCACCGCACCAAGTGACGACTGGGCATAATAGAATCTCCAATCCCTGCCAGGCTGTGTCTTGCGCACTGCGAGATATTCTCGATACAGCACCCGAGCTTCATTCGGCTGTTCGGTTGTTCGGTAGTGGTGGGCCAGGCCGAGTATTGCCCTGAGGGTGTCTGGATGTTTGGTACCCATTACCTTTTTTTTCAATTTGAGAGTTTTTTTCTGTAAAGCTTGCGCGTCTTCATGACGGCCTGCTTTTGAGTAAGAAATAGCCAGATTTCCCATCAGAGCAAGCGTGTTAGGGTGTTCGGCTCCTAGCACCTCTTGTAGCAGGGTAAGAGTCTCTTCGTTCAAGGCCAGGGCCTCTTCATGACGTCCCATGGTCAAATAGGTGCCAGCCAGGTTAGCCATTGAGGTAAGCGTGGACGGGTAACGAGGGCCAAGTAATTTGCGGTGCAATTGGAGCGCTTTTTCCTGCAATTCCACCGACTCCTTGTATCGGCTTGCTGTCCTGTAGGAAATAGCCAGATCATTCATCGAGAGCAGGGTGGATGGGTGTTCGGCGCCCTGTGCTGCTATTTTTGATTTCAGGGTTTTTTCGCGTAAAGCGAGAGCTTCATAGTTGCGTTTCGCTTTCCAGTAGGCAGAGGCCAGACTGCTCATTGAATTGAGGGTGGAAAGGTTTTCAGAACCCAGTTCCTTTCTCCTCAATTCGACGGCTCGTTCGTATTGGGAAATCGCAGCATTGCTTTGACCCAAGTAAAAGTAGGTGTTGCCCAGAGTATCACGGATTGATGCTTCAATCAGCGGCTGGTCGGTAAAGGCTTTTTTGATCTGTGGTTCGGTGGCCTCAATGGCTTCATAAATAGTGGCATCGGCACCCAGACCGCCGGCTTGCTTTTTTGGGCGTGCTGCCGCCAGCACTCGGGTTTCTAGGAATCTCAGCACGGCTTTCGATTCCCTTGCGGATTGTTCGGCCAGTTTGCGTTGGGTTTCCTCGCGCTGCAAGGCTTTTTCGGTGGCTTGCCGGGCGGCTTCCGCTTCCAGTTGGCGCTGCTCGGCCAGATCCCGGGCGCCATTGGCATCCTGTTCTGATTTTAATGCCCACAAGGATAACGCTGATGTCATCACCGCCACGGCCGATACCACCGCAACTATGGTCAGTAAACGATTGCGCTGACGTTTGGCTTCGCGTCGTTTCAAACGATCAAAGCCCACACCCAGCAGCCCGGCGATCAGTTTCAGCTTCGCATCAGCTTTGCCGTCACCGGCTTCCCGTGCATCGGCAGCAATGGGCTCGGTTCCCCCTGCAACTAGGGCTGGAGGAAAACACGCGGGAGGTTCTCCCTCGATGATCAAGGCGTATATTTTCTTTTTATTGTCTGGATACAGGTTGCGGAAAATATCAATCTCGGTATTGACGTATTGTGATGCGGCGGAAGCTGGTGAACAGAGTACGATCAGATTTTCCGAAGACTCGAGCGCTTGCTGAATGGTATCACCGAGTGAGCCTGATGCCGGCAGCTCATCCCGGTCACGGAATATTGGCTTCAGGTGGCGACATTTTGCAGCACCATCACCTTCCCTCTGCTTGCCTTCCGTAAAAGCATCAATGGGCACCACGTAGTGCTCCAAGGAGCGATGCAGCCACTTCGCCCATTTCGCGTCGCGATGCGAGTAGCTGATGAAGGCTCGGTAGCGTGGTTTGGAGGAAGGCATGGAGAATAAAAGTGGGAAAATGGGATTTTGATTGCTGGGAAAATGAGTGATTTAAACTTGGGGGAAGAAAAGGGGCTAAGGTTTATACTCGCTGAATGATAAAACGACGGCTTTGTTTGTTATCCAGTCAATAGTGAATTTTTTGCCGTCTCCCAGGATTTTTCCACTGAGCTCGTTGCGCACTTGATCAACAGGTTTTTGGAATTCCAAGGTAACAGTGATTTTTTTTGTTTTTAATCCCCGTGAATTTCCGCCACCAACAGAAGTGCCCGTGACTTCCGGATTCATGATGAGGAAGAGCAGGGTTCGGTCGTCTTTTTTCCAGTAGGTGATTTCATAGCCGAAGACCTCTTCCGAATTATTACTGAGCCGAACCGGAGATTGGATCCCGGCTTCGCCCAGATGTTTCATGAATACGGATCGAGAGGCAGCGGCTTTGGTTCCTTGTCCTCGGAGAGCGTGGTACCACTGCGGTGAGAGATTCAGCAATACGGCTTTGCCCTCACCATAAGAATGGCTGCTATCACTCTCCAGGTTACGCGCCGCCCGGGCGAATCCGGCAGGATGACGAAGAGGGTTGTTGTTGTTGTCTAGTAAGTCTTCGTATGATTTGAAGTAGAAGTTCGCCTCTTGATCGACCTCCACCCATAGATGATCATTGAATATATCTGTAGCTTTCCAACTGCTTTGATGTTGGATGGCAAAAACATCATCCAGAACACCTCCAGCGTTTCTTCCCCGGCCGTGTTGATCAAAAACGCCGGGTAGAAAATCGGCGATCACGGTGCCGCCGCGGAGGACAAATGCCCGGATGCGTCTGGCTTCGGCATCAGAGAGGCAGTAAGTCGCAGGCAGGATGAGAACTTTAAACTTATCCAGAGCTTTTTCATTTTGAACCAGATCGATATAGTTTAAGTGAGAGAATTGATAGCCACTGTCACGTAACATATTCTCCCAGGCTTTGCGAACCAGGTGTGAGGTTCCGAGGCTGTGATCACTATTGCGGTTGGGCCAGGTGCTGCCGTGGGCTTCGGCATCAAGGATCCAGCTCATTTGGATGGAGGGGTGACTGTAATAGATGGCGACGCCGTCATGCACCCATTCGGCATCGGCAAGCAGGGGGCTGATTTTTTCTGCAATTTCGAGATAGTGAGGGGCGACGGCTTGATGCCAGCTTTTGGGTTTTTTGCCATCGAACCAATCCTGTACCCAACCGATGTGGCCACGATTTCCTTGGGCGAGGTAATACCAGGCTTGCCAGATGGTGTCATTGACGGAGCGATGGAAATGCGTGGTGACTGTGGGTAGGGCGTTGTGTGGATTGAAGGAGCGGATCACGGCTTGTGAACTGCCGATGTTGTAGGCTTCGATAAATTGAATTTTGCGCATCAGGCGGGCGTAGTCGTAGCCGCCCATGGCATTGGGTGACTGGCCGCCGACAAAACCGCAGGGCGTGGCGGGATCGATGGAATTAGAGTAGGCGACCAAATCCCCGAGGTAGTTGGCCCAATAAGCGTCGTTGAAAGTCCACTGATCCATTAGCTGTCCGCAGTCGAATTCTGCGAGCGTCCAGTTCGGGAGCTTTTTGCGCAGGTCGTCGTAGGTGATCCAAGGTCTTTTGTAGTCGGGTTTATTGCCCTTCCCGTAAATTTCATCAAGCCAGGAGAGGTAGGGGGCGAAGTCCTCGATCAGCCGCCAGGTGCAGGGGCGGACGAAGGAGCCGCTGGATATTTCATCATCGAGGGCATAAGCGGCGCGTTGTGAGGAGTGTCGGACTTGCTCGATATTGTGGAGCATTTGTTTTTTGAGGTCCTGCGTGGTGGCGGCATTCAGGGCGACGGGGCGCACACTGTTGCCAGGCAATTCGTTTTTTAGTCGTGTTTTATCCTGTGGTTTTTCATTATAAAGATACAGGCTTCCTTTGCCGGCGGTGTGATCCATGTAAAAACGCAGTTGGTTCTTTTCGATCCAAGCGAGGTTTTGAGTGTCGCCGTGGTCAAGGAAAGCGCCGTTATAACCGTGTTTTTTACTGAAGTCCGCACCTGCCTGCTTGTGTCCGATGCCCCATTGGTAATACCACGGCATATAGAGCCACGAGGGCCAGGCTTTGAGGATCCAGTTTTTATCTTGTTTGACTCGATGGAAGTCTTTGCTGTTTTTGAGATAATTTTCGTAAGGGTCCGCGGGTGCGGCGGCGCAGAGGTGGGTGGCGATGAAAAGTAAGCCGAAAATTAAAAAAGGAGTGCTGGGGGATTTGGGCATGGTTATGGAGATGGAGATGGCTGAGGAGGAATGGAGCTTGACCTTTGAGGGTGGTACATTTATCCGAAGGTATGAATAAAATACTGGTGCTCTTTGATTCGGCCTCTGGCAATACTAAAAAAATGGCTGAACTGGTGGCTGAGGGCGCGCGCCATATCGAGGATACGGAGGTGCGGATAAAATCGGTAGATGAAGCGAACGCGGAGGATGTGCTCTGGTGTGACGGCCTGGCGGTGGGCAGTCCGACTAATATGGGGATTTTGTCGTGGAAAATGAAACGATTCTGGGATGAAACGATGGCGGATCAGTGGATGAAGGTGGATGGCAAGATTGGCTGTGCTTTTTCGACAGCGGGTGGCTGGGGAGGAGGTATGGAGTTGGCTTGCCAGTCGATCTTGACGGTGTTGATGAATTTTGGCTTTTTGGTTTTCGGAGTGACCGACTACGCGGCGGAGATGATGACGGCGCACTATGGAGCGGTAGCGGTGCGCGAGCCCCGCGAGCCGGAAGCGCAGGCGAATTGCCGTATGTTGGGGCAGCGTCTGGCGGAGTGGGTGGCGGTGCGGGTGCATGGTAAAACAGAGCAACATCCGGCGAATAAAATGGATCAGCGCAAGGCTCCTTAGGGTTTGATGGACAAGCAGTTGAAGGTTTTGCGAAGCTCGTCAGGGAAAAACCTTGCGCAAAACGAAGCTTGCCCGATGGTGCGGCGCTTTTTCACCTGTGCCTTATTTGTCTTCAGCTTTTCGCTGGACGGTGCGGGTTGGGCGGGGTGTTGAATGAACGAGGAAAATAAAAATGTTATTTCGCAAGATGCGGAGCGGACGACTTTTCAAGAGCAGCCGTTGATCAAGATCACTCAACGCGAGATCCAGGAGGAGATCGCCGATGAGCGTAATGCGCGCAATCTACGCAAACGCTTGTTGCCTAGAGCGCTACTGGTAGGTGTGGTGGCGGGATTGATTGCATCGGCATTCCGCTATTCATTGCATCTCTTGGGAGAATGGCGCGCGGGTTTTCTTGAACAGCAGACGACCGGCGGAATAGAATCGATGTGGGTTCCTGTTTTGATGGTCAGTTTGGGGGCAGGGATCAGTGTTTGGATGGTGCGGACCTGGTCGCCGGCTTCTGCGGGCAGTGGGATTCCTCAGTTGAAAGGGGTATTATTGCATCTGCGGAGGATGAACTGGTGGTCGATTCTGTTGGTGAAGTTTTTTGGTGGGCTGCTGGCGATGGGCAGCGGGTTGGCGCTGGGGCGTGAGGGGCCGATGGTGCAGATGGGAGGAGCTTCGGGAAAGATGGTGGGGCGGATGCTGGGCATGACCCAGGCCGAGCGTTTTATTTTGATCGCGGCGGGAGCCGGGGCGGGTTTGTCGGCAGCGTTTAACGCGCCGCTGGCGGGATTGATTTTTGTGTTGGAAGAGATCAGCCGTGCGTTCACCCCAGTAGTGTTTTTTGCCGGACTGCTGGCGACAGTGGCGGCAGACACGGTATCAAGATTCATGTTAGGACAGGAGCCGGTGTTACGGGTTGAGCTGCTGGATATCCCTAGTCTGTTGGTATTTCCAGTGTTTTTAGTGGTGGGATCGGTGGCAGGGGTGTTGGGAGTGGTCTTCAACCGAGGTTTGCTGGGCAGTTTACGTTTGTTCGATCATACGAAGAGCTGGCCGGCCTGGGCAGTGGGTTTGATCGTCGGCGTGCTGGTGGGAAGTGTGGGGTGGTTTTTTCCGACCATGCTGGGTAGTGGTCACGGGGTGACCGAGCAAGCTTTGGCCGGGGACTTGGCAATCGGGGCTATAGTGGTCTTTTTTGTGATTCGTTTTTTTATGACGATGGTCAGTTATGGTTGCGGAGCTCCCGGCGGGATTTTTGCCCCAGTGTTGGTATTGGGGGCTTTGTTGGGTTTGGCGGTGGGGTTGTTAGCACAAAAATATTATCCAGTGGCGATTGAACAGCCGCAGGTGTTTGCGGTGGTGGCGATGGCGGCGTTTTTCACAGCAGTGGTGAGAGCTCCGCTGACCGCTATTATTCTGATCCTGGAGATGACCAATAGTTACTCTTTGATGTTACCGCTTTTGGGCGCCTGCTTGACAGCATACATGGTAGCCGAAGGGATGGGTGACCGACCTATCTACGAGGTGTTGATGGAGCGTGACTTGAAACAGCAGAGAATACGGGTGAAAGACGAGGAGCGAGAGCATCTGGTCCAGAACAGCTGAAATGGAGGGAGGCGGTGATGGCGTGATGGCGCCAGAAATTTTCCGACTGAGGCAGACAAGGGGTGTTATAAGTAGGTATGAGAAAATTCAGTTTTTGGTGGGCGGGGACTTGCATTCTGGCGATGGTTTTGTTGTTTGCGACGCAAAACCTGCAAGCCAAACCACCCAATGTGTTGTTCATATCGATTGATGATCTCAATGACTGGACGGGCTCATACGGGGGGCATCCGCAAGCGATCACGCCTGCACTTGACGGGTTGGCCAGGCGTGGAGTGCAATTTGAGAATGCTCAGTGCCAGGCCCCGATTTGCAATCCTTCACGGGCGAGCATGTTCACCGGTTTATTGCCCTCGACGACGGGTATCTATTTTCTTGGGCCGGATTTTCGGTCAGTGGAACGGACTAAAAAGGCGGAAACTTTGTTTCAGTATTTTCATCGCAATGGTTACGATCTGTCGACGCGGGGCAAGATTTTTCACGGCCGGATGAGTGAGGTGGATCGCGCTTCTTTTGATGAGAACAGTCCAGCCCGACGCGGGGCTCCGTGGCCGAAGGTGAAATTGTCTTACGACAAGCCCGGTTCGTCAAAGTTGTGGGATTGGGGGGCGTGGTATGAAAAGGATTCAGATGACAAGGATTACCTGACGGCAGAATGGGCGGCAGAAAAATTCCAAAAATTGGCGGATCAGGACAAACCTTTTTTTATGGCTTTGGGTTTTTCGCTGCCGCACGTACCGCTCTATGTGCCGCAGAAGTGGTTTGATCTATACCCGCTGGATTCGTTGGAATTGCCCGAAACGATGAAGGGGGATATGGATGACATCTCCAAGTATGCGGTTTTGCTCAATCAAAGCGGGGCGGCTCCGCGACATGAATGGATGATCAAAAACGATGAGTGGAAACACGCGGTGCAAGCGTATTTGGCCTGCACCAGTTTTGTTGATCATTGTGTGGGCATGGCATTGCAGGGGCTGGAGAAAAGCGGGTTGGCGGAAAATACCATCATTGTCGCGTGGGGGGATCATGGTTTTCATCTGGGGGAAAAGGAGCGCTGGGCCAAGCGTTCGCTGTGGGAAGAATCGGCAAGGGTTCCCTTGATCATAGCTGGGCCGGGGATTGAGAAAGATGCGCGCTGTGAGAGACCGGTCGGCTTGATTGATATTTATCCAACGCTGGTGGATTTTTGTGGTTTAGACAAAAAGGAGGGATTGGAGGGGATCAGTCTGGTGCCTTTATTGAAAGATCCACAAGTGCAATGGGACCGTCCCGCGCTGACTACCTTTGGTCCGAATAATCACTCATTGCGTTCTGAGCATTGGCGATTTATTCAATACGATGATGGATCGAGGGAGTTGTATGACCACCGTGAAGATCCCCATGAATGGAAAAATCTGGCATCGAACCCGCAGCATGCGGAGCTGATCAAAGATTTTGTAAAGCGCTTGCCTAAAGTCAATGTGCCGGCGGATCCTGCCAGCAGCGGTTCGGGTTCTCCACTCTATCGCGAGCTTGAGAAAGCGAATAAAAAGAAGTAGCTGTTCAGGCACCGGATCCGGGCTTGGATTGTGATAGCGGCTGGGTCAGATACTGCCGAATCCCCAACGCCAGGGAGTGGGGAAGTAGGGGCTGCCGCCGAGACGGGTGCCGATGAAATAAATTTCCGAGGTGAGCGGGTTGCCGCTTTCCTTGATCGCTGTTTTGAGTTGGAGGTCGGCATCCAGGCGGTCGCGGCGACTGCCGCCGCTCCAATAAACAAGGTCGTGTTCGGAGCAGGCCGAGCACCAGCGCTTGGGATCCGAGGGGGGGCCATCGGGAACACCGCTACAGCCATCGGACTTGAAGGTTGTAGTGGGTATTGCCGGGGAACTGTGTTGGTAGGCCGTAGTTTTGCAGGCAGGCAGGGTGCCGATAAGCAGCAGTGCAGGTAGAATAAGCGAAAACCTGGCAAAGAGGCTAGGAAGAGCCGCCATGTTTCTCTGGAGCTTCGTCTTCGTGGGTTTCATAGTATCCGAGTTCCACCACACGCAAGCCGTGGTCGGCGATTTGTTCAAGGTGATTGTTCATTTCGATGGAGAGCATGCCGGTTTGCACCGGCACATCCTTTTGCATCTGTTTCATCGCCGCTTTATTGAATTGTTTGCGGTGTTTGTTGGTCGTCGCTTCGAGCGCGCTTGCGCGAGCCAGATCATCTTCGCTGATGGGGGCACAGAGTTTCACCCGGTAGAGATCTATTAACTCACTGATCACCTTGGAGTGATTTTCGATGCCTGCCGTGGCTTCAGCGGAGAAGGTGCGTTTCTTTTCGTATTTGCGCTGGGTGAGTTTCACCAGACGGTAGATGGCATCGCAGATTTCTTCCAATTCGGAGACGACTCGTAACATGCGAGCCACGGTTTGTGCGTTTTTGGGGCTGAGCTCAGCAGCTGAACAGCGAACGAGATATTCGGTGATGTCGTGGGTCAGAATGTCGGCGTCGTCTTCAAGCTCTTTCAGGGCTTGCACCGTTTGGGTGAGATCCTCATCAGGCCGTTGAAATACCTTGATATACCCGTCGAACATTTTGCGGGTGATGCCACCCATCTCTTCCATCGCTTTTTCTGCCTCGGGGATGTTGAGCTCGCCGAGATCCACCATACTTTGGGTGATGAATTTGAGCCGGTGGCGTTTGTCTTCGGTTTCGGATTGGGGAATCCAGCGGATGACGATTTTTTCGATCAGAGGTACAAATCCGATCAGCAGAATGATGTTGGTGAAATTAAAAACGGAGTGGAAAATGGCCAGGCTGAATCCGATGTCAGAGGTGTGTTTGGCCGTGCGCATTGAATCGGGCAGTTGGGCGGAAACCCAGTCGATGCCCTGGATGAACCAGCCAAAAACCAGCATAATCCAGAGTACCCCGATCACATTGAATAAAAAGTGGGCGCGCGCCGCCCGGCGGGCGTTGGTATTGGCACCGATCGATGCCAACCAAGCGGTGACCGTGGTGCCGATGTTTTCGCCGAGCACGATGGCAGCAGAGTCCTCGAAACCAATCCAGCCATTAAGGGCGAGGGTCACGGTGATCGCCATGGCGGCAGAAGATGATTGCACGATCAGGGTCAGCACGATGCCGAGGGCGAGGAAAATGAAACGGGAGCCGAGCCCGTGGCCGCTGAGACTGCGAACCCAGCTGAGCACGGCTTCTGCCTGGTGTTTGATGAGCGGATCGGTGCTGGCGATCATGCTTTTCATATCTGGAACAGCGTGTTTGAGCAAGCTGAGTCCGAAAAACAGTAGACCAAATCCAATCAGAACCTCGCCAGCACTTTTGACGCGGTTTTTTCCGGCAAAAAAGAAAGGAAGACCGATGCCGATAATGGGGATAGCGATTTTGGAAAGGCTGAATTTGCCCACTGCCGCGATGATCCAGGCGGTAACCGTGGTGCCGAGGTTAGCCCCCATGATGACTCCGATGGACTCAAACAGGGTGAGCAGGCCGGCGTTGACAAAGCTGACGACCATCACTGTGGTGGCCGAGCTTGATTGCACCAGCATGGTCATGATCAGGCCGGTGAAGGCCGCAGTGAAGCGGTTGGTGGTCATGGTGGCCATGACCTTGCGCATGCCGTCACCGGCGACGCGCTGGATGCCCTCGCTCATAACCTTCATTCCATAGAGGAATATACCGAGGCTGCCGAGGATCTGTAGGATAGCGAAGAAAATGGCCATGATAGTTTTTGGAACTTAGCAGAGAAATAGCGGATATTTGCAGAATGTCACTCAAAAAAACAAGCCTGCGCAAGATAGGCGCAGGGAAAAAAAATGGAAACTATATGGATACAGGCTTCAGACTTTATTTAAGGAAATAAAATTTTCCAGTGCTGGCGGCAAGTGGCAGCTGAAATCGTGAAATCCCTGTTCATCGTTCCATGAGAGACGGCTGGCGTGCAGAGCTTGCCGGTTGAGCAGCAGTTGTTGTTCCAGAACAGGTGTCCAACCGGTTTCGATGAAGTCGAGATAACAGTGTTCGCCGGGCTGGCCGTAGATTTTATCGCCGACCATGGGGTGCCCGGCGTGTTGCAAATGCACGCGGATTTGGTGCATGCGTCCGGTTTCCGGGCGGCATTCGATCAGGGAAAAACGCTCACCATTGCTTGTGATGCGGCGGAAGCGTTTGATCACGGTGAAGTCGGTGCGGGCGTTTTTGCCTTCTGGGTGGACTATTTGTTTCACCCACACAGGAGAATCTTCAATTTCGCCTTTACGCCGCAAAGGGGCGTCGATTTCGAATTGATCCTGCTCCGGCCAGCCCCAGACGATGGCGAGATAGCTCTTGTTGAAGTTTTTGGCCTGCATCGCCAGTCCAAAACGTCGGGCCGATTCACGGGTCGTGGCAACCAGCACGATGCCGCTGGTCTCCCTGTCCAGACGAGTGATGATGGATACCTGGCCGCCGTTGGCGATTTCGAAAGCCAGGTAAGCTTTCAATCCGTCCCATAAGGTGGAGGGATTGCCGGGCACGCTGGGGTGAACCAGTAAATGGGCTGGCTTGTCGACGATCACATAATCATCGCCTTCTGCGATCATTCTGAAATCCGGGTTGTGGAGTTTTTCTTCGATAGATGGAGTGGCAGGGGTATGGGGTTTGATGTTTCCTCCTTCTTTCCAAATGAGACAGAGGTGGACGGGTGCTTCTGGTTTGCTAGGTTCGGCTGGGAATTGCCCTTATAATTACTGGACTCGCGCCGGTTATCGGCTAGTTAAAGGTCACTATTATGTCCGCGAGTTCCCAATACCAGCAAACTCTTGCCCAGCCTTCGACTCTTACCGGCACTTCCCTGCACACCGGCGAGAAGGTGACCTTGACCATGAAGCCTGCTCCGGTGGGGCATGGGTTTAAGTTCAGACGCATCGATCTTGATGACCAGCCCTTCATCGAGGCGCTGGTTGAGAACGTGCAAAAAGTCGAACGAGCGACCACTTTGGCTAAAGGATCAGTCAAAGTTCACACCGTCGAGCATGTGATCTCGGCACTGACCGGCATGGGTGTGGATAATGCTCTGATCGAGATGGATGCCAACGAACCACCGATCGGCGACGGCTCGGCCGCTCCTTATGTCGAGTGCATCAAAAAAGCAGGTATCGAAGTTCAGGATGAATACCGCAGTGTGTTCGAGGTGCGCGAGGCGATTCATCAGGAGACCCGTGATGGTTCGATCATCATGGTGGTGCCAGATAAAACTTTCCGTATTTCCTGCACCCAGGTGGGTCCGGATGGACGTATGACACAGTATTTCAGCACTGAGATCACTCCAGAGATTTACGAAAAAGAGATCGCTCCGGCGCGGACTTTTGTTTTTTACGAAGATGTGGAGCCGCTGCTTGAAAAAGGCTTGATCAAAGGTGGCAGTCTTGAAAACGCGATTGTGGTCAAGGAGGACTCGGTGATGAGTAAAGAACCGATGCGCTTCAAGGAAGAGTTTGCCCGGCATAAAATTCTCGATCTTATTGGCGACTTGATGTTGTCGGGCAAACGCATCATGGGGCATGTGATCGCGATCAAACCCGGGCATGGGCCGAACACCGAAATGGCGCGTCGTTTGTCCTCTGACTTTGGACGGTTGATGGGAATGGTGCCGCCGGTGAATATCCCTACAGGAAAATCGGTGATGGATATCAATGAGGTGATGCGCTTGCTGCCGCACCGTTACCCTTTTCTGATGTTGGACCGGGTGGTGGACTTTGAAGGCGACAACAAATGCACCGGAGTCAAGCAGGTCACAGTCAACGAGCCGTATTTCCAAGGGCATTTCCCAGGGCATCCGATTATGCCGGGAGTGTTGCAGTTGGAGGCGATGGCGCAGGTATCGAGTATTTTATTGCTGAGACAGGAAGGCAACCAAGGCAAGATTGGTTATTTCATGAGTGCCGACAAGGTCAAGTTCCGCAAGCCGGTGTTCCCAGGTGACACATTGTTCATCGAAGCCGAGATTTTAAAGATCCGCGGTTCGATCGGAGTGGCGGCCGCGCGCTGTATCGTTAATGACGAAGTGGTTTCGCAGGCTGATCTGAAGTTTGCGTTGATGGATGTCTGATTAACATTGAAGTAAAATAGAGGACATGTCCGAGATTGCCATTCATCCCACCGCTATTATTGATTCGGCCGCCGAGCTTGCCGAGGGGGTGCAGGTCGGACCGGGTTGTGTGATTCGTGGTAAAGTGAGCATTGGCGAAGGTTCGGTTTTGTTGAACCATGTGACGATCGAGGGGCCAACCGAAATTGGCTGCGATAATTTTTTCCATACGGGAGCAGTGATCGGTGGCCGCACTCAGGATCTGAAATACGATGGTGAGCCGACATATCTGAAAATCGGCGATCACAATGCTTTTCGGGAATACGTCACCGTGAACCGGGCGACGATCAAGGGCGAGTCTACTATCATAGGCAGTCATGGGAATTTTCTAGCCTACAGTCATATTGCCCATGATTGCATCGTTGGGGATTATGTTATTTTTTCCAATAACGGCACCTTGGCGGGGCATGTCACGATGGGTGATCACGCCATCCTTGGCGGTCTGACCGCAGTGCATCAGTTTTGCCGTATTGGGGAGCATGTCATCACCGGTGGTTGTTCGAAGATCGTGCAGGACATCCCCCCTTATATGATCGCCGATGGCAACCCGGCCAAAGTGCGGGCGATCAATGCGGAGGGTTTGCGTCGCCGGGGATTTGATGGGGAGAGCATTCGCACGGTGAAAAAAGCTTTCAAAAAACTGTATCGCAAGGATTTGAATAAATCCGACGCGATCGAAGCCTTGAAGGAGTTGGATGATCCCAGCGGGGTGGTTAAAAATTTGATTGAATTTGTGCAAACCACTGAGCGCGGGATTCATTGAGCCATCCAGGTGGCGGGGCAAAATGAAACATTACGGACTCATACTGCTGTTATTGTTTTCACTGGGAGTGAATGGGTGGACGGCAGACTCTGCTGAGAAAAAAGCAAGCAAGCCTGCAAAATCTTTGCAGAGTCGGAAATACGCGGTTCGCGTGAGCGCTGAAGTGCAGCGGGATCCGGCGCAGATTAAATTGCTGTGGCCGCAAGAGCAGGTTTTGTCCTATGTGTTGTATCGGCGGGCTTTTGGTGAGCAGCGGTGGAGCGCGGCTCCTGCGGCGGTTTTGAAGGGCGACGCCGATTCCTTTATTGATAAGAAAGTCGAAGTAGGGGTTCAGTATGAATACCGGATCGATAAATTTGCGCAAGCTTATGTCGGGCGTTCGTATATCTGCAGTGGCATTGAGCTGCCGCTGGTAGAAGATCGTGGTGCGGTATTGTTGCTGGTGGAGTCGGGCGTGGCAGTTGAGTTGCAGGACGAGTTGAAGCGGTTGCAGCAGGATTTGACAGGGGATAGCTGGAGGGTGATCACGCGCCAGGTTGGGCGCAATGATTCGGTAGAGAAGGTGCGACGCTTGATTCGACAAGTTTATACGGAGAGCAAAACCAATCTCAAAACGCTCTTTTTGTTGGGCCATATCCCGGTGCCTTATTCCGGTTCGATCAATCCCGATGGTCATAAAAACCATCTGGGTGCCTGGCCGGCGGACTTGGTGTATGCCGATGTGGATGGAGAGTGGAAGGATGAAAAGACGCATAAAACCTTTAAGCGTGGCAATCAGGGGAATGTGCCTGGTGATGGCAAATATGATAACAATAGCATCCAGCCCAACTCGCTGGAGCTCGAAGTCGGACGGGTGGATTTGGCTGACATGCCGGCGTTCAAGCTGAGCGAAGTAGAGTTGTTGCGGCGTTATTTAAAAAAGAACCACCGCTTCCGTCACGGACAGGTGATGGCTCTGGCCAAGGGGCTGATTGACGATAATTTCGGAGCTTTTTCCGGCGAGGCATTTGGCTGGGGCGCCTGGTCTAATTTCGCCACCTTTTTTGCAGCTGATCAGATCGATGACTTGGATTGGTTTTCGACTTTGCCCAGGATGACCTATTTGTGGGCTTACGGCTGCGGGGGTGGCAGCAATAACAAAGCCAATGGGGTGGGATTCACAAAAGATTTTGCCGAGCAAGGGTCGCAGGCCGTATTCACTATGCTGTTCGGCAGTTATTTTGGTGACTGGGATCACCCCGATAATTTCCTGCGTGCGCCATTGGCTGCGGAGGGAAATGGATTGACCTGCGTCTGGGACGGCCGTCCGCATTGGTTTTTTCACTCGATGGCGATGGGTGAGAATATAGGGTATGCCGCACTGAGAACCCAGGCCAATGATTTTTATTCTGACTATCTCGGGCCGGACAATGTGCGGCTTACGCTTTCCGGAGAAAACGACGATTCCGAATGGGAGCCCAATCCTGTGCATGTCGCCTTGATGGGGGATCCGACTCTGCGTATGCATGTGGTTCCACCGCCGATCAAAGTCAGCGTGAGCAAAAGCGGGCAGGGGAACTTGATCACCTGGCAAGCTCCCCCTGGTATCAAAAAGATACCAGGGCGGGATTATGCATACATCGTGTATCGGGGAGCCCGTGCGGACGGGCCATTTGAAAATCTGAGTCCGGAGCCGATCAAGCGACTGAGCTTTCTGGATGAATCAAAATCCAACTCCCAGGGAACAGCGTTTTATCTCATCAAAACCTATAGCCTGCAGACCAGTGCCAGCGGGACTTATTTTAATGTGAGTCAGGGAGTGCTGGCGCAGAGGGCTGAGTAGGGGGGGGAGGAGAGAGCGGGGGAGCAGTTTGAGTAGGTGTGATTGCGTTTGACTTTGTTGTTTTGAGGTCGCTATTTTGATTGCCTTGTGGAGATTAAATTGTAAAATACATCTACAAGGTCTCGTCTTTGGATGAAATCGGTTTCGGAGTGTAGGGGACGAAGTCTGCCCGAGTGGGTTGCCTTTTTACCTTGTTATACAACCGGTTCGATATCACCCTTGTTATCTAACCGGTCGTATATTAAAACGTTCTACACAAATCTCCAATGGACGAAAATGCCTTATTAGACTCCAAGCTTACCCGCTTGGTTTCCATTCTTGAAGAGGCGAAAGAGGATCGTTGGGCTAAGCACTTCGGTGAAGCGTTAAATTTACTAAAGGATGGCAGCCTTGCTAAATGCAAAAAACATATCCTCGGAGCTTATGGTGGCATGGGAAGCGTCAACGATACAACGCTTAACTTTGTCAGTGATGAAGTTGATCGTGAAGCTACACAAATCAAAGCCGAAATTTATGTGTCAGCAAAAAAAAGCTCTGATAATTCGGCGTAGAACAAGTCGTGGCTGCGAACAGGCTACCCGCCGAGAGTTAATATTTCCATGAAAATTCAAACATCAACCTTGAACACAGCGCGCGCTCTCAGGTAGCCTGCCTGCAGCACTCAAGCGTTAGCCCAAGAAAATGAAGAGCTTTGTAGCTGACTCCAACTATCATCAGTTTTACGTAGCTGATCGGGTGGCTGAGCCTGATGCTCCCGATTTCTGGACTGAAGACGACGTTGCTGCTCACCATGTTACTCTCGTTAATATTTCCCGCTTTTGCCGGAAAGCGACATCAATGCCCGTATCACGAGTTGTGGACCTAACGACGCGCAACGGGAATTTTCTGATCCAATCGACTATGAGGTGCGTGTCAGCATTGAATGTCCGTCAGGATCAGTGGGTATCTACGGCTGGCCTTGGGAACTCGAAGATGAATACGAGATTGGTGACACCTCCTGTGATATATTGTTTCGAGCTTTCCTCACTGATTACGAGGATGAAGAGAAGGACTATTACTACGTCTATGTAACACTGAAAAAAGAGGGCTAACCCAGCAGAGCAACCCGCTACTCGTATTCATTCGAAATTCAAATGGAAATTTTAACCATTAACTTGAACACGAAAGTTCGCCTCCGCTAGCGGGTTGCCTGTGCTCGACGTTCCTTCTTACAAAAAAATGGTTAAATTGTAATAGCTAGGGGCATGTCCTGCGTTCAGTATCAGGCATAAGACAAAAATGGACACTTTCTTGCTATTACAAATTGGCCAAATCACGATGCTGTCTATGGTGGCAGCGCTTGTATTTAATGCGCTATGTAAACGATTTTGGTTAGCCGCGTTGTTTGCGGCCGTTGGCGCTGGCGGTGTGTACACACTTGGCTGTATCATTTATATGGAGCTGATCATACCCGAAGGGTTGAGTTATTGGGCTAATTTAAGCTATAGAGGAATATTGAGAATGTTGGTTCTCGGATTTGTAGTAGCCGTGGTGCCAGCATTGCTGGTGATCTGCGGACTTCGTAAAATACGATTTGAGCAGTTCTAGCGCAATGAAGAAGTTTGAAACTGAGATAAAAACGCTCTATCTGTTTATATGAAGATTCCATTTTTGCTACGGGTTGCCTTTTTTGCGATAGCGATTGGGATTGGGATTACGATTGCGCCCGTCAATGAATCCATGGCCGCACCGCAAGCTCCCAATATTGTGTTCATCCTGAGTGATGACCAGGCGTGGACGGACTATGGTTTTATGGGGCACGCGGATATCAAAACGCCGCATCTCGACCAATTGGCTGCGCGTAGCCTTGTTTTTGAGCGAGGTTACGTTTCCTCCCCGCTTTGTCGTCCTTCCCTGGCCACGATGGTGACTGGGCTCTACCCGTTTCAACATGGAATCACCGGCAATGACGTTGACGGGCGCAACCAGCGCGCCGAGTTGGATCTGCCCTTGCGTGCGGCATTTCACCAGCATCCGAGTTTTATCAAGTTGCTGACTTCGAACGGATACCTCGCCCATCAGTCAGGCAAGTGGTGGGAGGGATCGTGGCAGGATGGAGGGTTCACCAAAGGTATGACACACGGCGATCCGAAGCGAGGGGGCCGGCACGGCGACCTGGGATTGAAAATAGGTCGCACGTCGATGAAGCCGGTGACGAATTTTATTGATGCAGCGAGCAAAGCGGAAAAGCCTTTTTTGCTGTGGTATGCTCCGTTTCTTCCCCATACGCCGCATAACCCTCCGGCGCGGTTGCTGGATAAATATAACAAGCCGGGGCGAGCGGAGGATGTGGCAAAATACTATGCGATGTGTGAGTGGTTTGACGAGACTTGCGGTGAATTGCTCGATTACCTGGACAAAAAAGAGCTTACTGAAAATACCATGGTTATCTACATCTGCGACAATGGTTGGGTGGCAAAAAGCGCGAATGCGGGTGATCCGAACCAAAAGCTGTGGAAAGGCTATGCCCTGCGCTCGAAAGGTTCGCCGTATGAAAATGGTGTGCGCACTCCTATTATGGTTTCGTGGCCGGGGCGGGTGAAGCCCGCTCGTTCGGATCAATTAGCGCATGGGATAGATATCTTTCCTACCATAGCCGCCGCAGCGGGGCTCGAAGCGCCGGAAAATCTGCCCGGGGTCAATTTGCTTGATGCGCGGGCGTTGAAAAAACGCAGGGCTATTTTTGGAGTTTCCAATTCAATCCACAACATGACGCCAGGAAAAACTGATGAGACGTTGCAGTATCTCTGGTGTGTCGAAGGTGATTGGAAGTTGCTGCTCCGATATCCGGGCAAGGATACCACGAAATACAAAAATGTACACATTTGGGATACGGCAGCTGTGCGTTTGTATAACCTGAAGGACGACCCTCACGAAAAAAACGAGCTATCGGGCGAGCACCCGGAAAGAGTGGGGCGTTTGAGAAAACTGATCGAAGCGTGGCACCCGGTGGATGGGAGGTAGGTGGACAAAATGGAGACCAGGCGACTGGGGTTGAGCAATCGTGCGCATGCTTTGTGATTGTGCTTATATTAAGCTAGCCCAAGTTTCCTTTTTTTGTCTTCAAACCACTTAAAATCGAGTAAATTTTACCAATCGGCCTCCGTAAGTCGTTGATTACCAACGGTCGTATTTTCAAAAAGGCAATGTAGTGCCTATAAATTATATTTTTA
>JAJRVS010000034.1 GCA_024277195.1 Verrucomicrobiota bacterium
CGGAAAGCGGCAAGGCAAAGATTTGCGAAAGCGCCCGACAATCGGATCGATCTGACGCCCCAAAATCGACTCATTCGGCCCGCACATGCCCGCATCACAAAGAAAAGCCGTGCCTCCTGGAAAAATCTGTTCATCCGCAGTCTGCACATGGGTGTGAGTCCCCACCACCGCCGAAACCAAACCGTCCAAAGCCCGACCCATCGCTATTTTTTCACTGGTCGTCTCAGCGTGCATGTCGACAAAGATCACCTTCACCCCATCTTCCTCCCGCATCCGTTTGGCCTCCCTCTCCGCAGCCAGAAAGGGATTCTCCAGCGGCGGCTGGATAAAAGTCCGCCCCTGCACATTGATCACCCCTACTTGCCCTTTGTTAGTATCGAGCAATACCGAACCCATGCCCGGAGTTCCCAACGGGTAATTGAGCGGCCGCAACAATCTCGGTTCGGTATAAATATACTCGATGATCTCCTGCTGATCCCAAATATGATCCCCACTGGTGATCACCGCCGCTCCCGCGCGCAACAAACCAATACTGATTTTTGGAGTAATGCCACGCCCACCCGCCGCGTTCTCTCCGTTGACGATGATAAAATCGATCTCCCGCTCCTTGCGGATTTTTGGCAACCGAGCCGTGACGGCTTTACGCCCGGGCTCTCCCACTACATCTCCTAAAAATAAAATCCTCAGCATCTTTGTTTGTTTCTGTGTTAAAATGTCACCCCGTGCTGTTTTCAACTTACCATATCCCCCGCCGATCGCGAAATCCCAGCCTGGCTGTTTTGTGCACTATTCTAGTAACATCCACCGCACTTTTGTCCACGATCCTTTCACAAAACGAGAACAACAGTCCCCCCGCGAAGTCTACAAACACCCCGCTCCCGTCCACCCAACAAAACCCGCTACCGGCCCCCCCGCCGATCACGACTAAAAAAGGCCTGCTCGCGCGTTTAGGAACCCAACCTGACTGGTCGCGTCTCGATGACTACCAAAGCAGCATCACCCGCACCGAATTCCAGCGACTGCTGCAACACAACTACCTGCAAAACGATCAATCCGCCGATTTGTTGATAGAGGTCCTTGACGACCGGGCTCGCATCCTCAAACAATCCAATCACCCCGCCGCCGGTTATTACGACCTCTTGTTTCTCCCTGCTACGACAGATCCGGCCAAGCTGCCTCCCGAAGTCCCGCGCTACTGGACCCCGGCATGGAAGCTACGGGCACCACTGCAACGCTCAAAACCCCTCAGCGACCTGCACATCGTCATCGATCCCGGCCACATCGGCGGAGACTTTGCCCAAGTCGAAGAACGCTGGTACCGCATCGGCAAAAACACCCTGCCGATCACCGAGGGCGACATGACCCTCAAAGTCGCCAAAATCATGCGAAATAATCTCACCGCTCTCGGCGCCCGCGTCACCCTCACTCGAACGGAAGCCCAACCCGTCACCTCGCTGCGCAGCAAAGATCTCACCACCGAAGCCAGAAAATGGCTCACCCGCTTGCCTGGCAGCCGCAAGCCTTCTTCATACAAATTACAACACACCGCCCAGCGCCTGTTTTACCTCAGCAGCGAAATCCGCACCCGCGCCAAGCTCATCAATCAACAACTCAAACCCGATCTGGTGGTCTGCCTGCATTTTAACGCCGAGGCCTGGGGCAATCCCAAAAAACCGGATTTTGTCGAAAAAAATCACAACCATATTCTGATCAACGGCTGTTACAGTCAAAACGAAATCAAAGAAGATGACGAACGACTGGAACTGTTGCTGCGCCTGCTGCAACGCACCTACTACTACGAACTGGAAATGGCATCAGAGGTGGCCAACGCGATGTCACGCAGCACCGGCCTGCCGCCCTACACCTACACCGGCGACAACGCCAAGTCAGTCAACGACAACCCCTACATCTGGACCCGCAACTTACTCGCCAACCGGATCTACCTCTGTCCCGTTGTTTTTCTCGAACCCTATGTCATGAACAACCGTCAGGTTCACGCCCGGGTTCAGTCCGGTGACTATCCAGGCATACAAAAAATTGAAAAAAAATACCGCCTCAATATCTACCAGGAATACGCCGACTCCGTCACCACCGGCCTGGTCAATTATTTCAAAAAACACCGCAACTAGTCAGCTTCACCCATCATTCATAATTCCCAAGCCATCTTAATCGCCGGTTGCGGCTACCTGGGTTCCCGCCTCGCTCTGCAGTTAGAACGGCGCGGACAAAAATGCATCGCCCTGACCTTGTCAGGCAATAGCCCCGAAACCCTAACCGCGGAAAACATCCGCTGTGACCTCAGCAACCCCGCTGAACTGGAAAAACTCTCACGCACCATCCCCCAACCTCGCGCTATCGTTCACTGCGCCAGCTCCAACCGCGGCGGCCCCGACGCCTACCGCAAAGTCTATTTGCGCGGGGTAGAAAATCTCGTCAAACACTTCCCTCACAGTCCACTGTTCTTCATCAGCTCCACCAGCGTTTATGCCCAGAATGACGGTTCACTGGTGGATGAAGATTGCCCCGCCGAACCCGAACGGGAAAGCAGCCAAATTCTACGCGAAGCCGAAGATATAACTCTCGCCCACCAAGGCACCGTATTGCGCCTCTCCGGCATCTATGGCCCAGGACGCAGCTTTTACCTGCGCAGCCTGCTTGACCACAGCGCCCGCCTAGAACCTGCTGATAAACCTCGTTACCTGAACCAGATTCACCGCGACGACGCTGCCGCGGCCACCGACCACCTGATCCAACAACCTGCCCCAGTCGTGGGTGGACAAATATACAACGTCACCGACGATCACTCCCCCACCCAAAGGGAATGTTATCAAAGCCTCGCCGCCTTCCTGCATCGCTCCTCCCCACCTGAAAGCAATAGCGAGAACAAGAGCAAACGCAGCCGCAAACACCGCCGTATCTCAAATCAAAAGCTCAGAGACACCGGCTGGCAAACGATCTACCCAAGTCTGCTTGATGCATTAAATAACGACCCGACCTTCATCCCTTCCTTCATCCACTGCCCGAAGGAAGCTAAAAAGAGTTAGCCAAAACCAGCTTCGCGTAGTATTTATCGTCAAGCCCTTCTCTCTCCCACAGAATCAAAATATGCTGCGAATCAAAAAATCCCAAAACTTGCGCTTTTGCTTGCTGCCACTGATCAGCCTGTTATTGATCATCCCAGCACAATCGCAGGACAATACCGGCACCTCGGAGGACCCCTCCCCCTCACCCGCTCCCAGCTTGGATGCGCTATTACAAAAAAGCGATCAGGTCTGGCAAAGCAATTTGCCAAATTTACTGAAAAAATTCAACCAGCACGGTTTTAAATGGATGTCATCTGACCGCAGTGCCCTGCGCAGTGTCTCTCCCAACTTACAGATGTTTGATGAAAGGGTCGGAGAAACCGTTGTCCGGTCAAAAAAAGGCAAAGTTTTCCGGGTCGACATCTCCGTTTATAACCGCGGTGACCGTGGACCTATTGACTACAATGACTTCAATCAAATGGCCAAACGCTGGCAGAAAAACATCACCGCACTTACCAAAACCAAGCCCGAACCACTGAAAAAAGCCAAAGATTCAGCGGTGAACCTGCAACGCGTCCTGTGGTACACCCAGAGCTCAGCCATCCTGCTCGAAACCAGCATCACCAGCGGCTCCGCCCAGTTCATGCGGCTGCGAATGGCACCCAAACCCAAAGGGGCCTTCTACCTTGGCAATTCAACCGGAACGGTTAGAAAAACCATCAGCCGATCGGATTTGAGGCGCAATGTGAAAAAACTTCCCAATGGTGATGTCAGTATCAAGGGCATCCCCATGGTGGATCAAGGACCCAAAGGTTACTGCGCCGTAGCCAGTGCAGAGAGGGTATTTCGCTATTACGGATTGGAAACTGACCAACACGAAATGGCCGAGCTGGCCCGAACTTCCTCCGGCGGCGGAACCAGCCCTCAAATGATGTATGCCGCACTGAAAAAAGCCTCGGTGGGTGCCCAGCTCCGCGTTTTTGGACTCATCGAATGGAACACCAAAAAATTCATGGATGACATCAAGTCCTACAATCGTTTTGCCAAAAAAAAAGGCATATCTCCCGCTCCCGAAGAATGGTACCTAATAACTTACCTCAGCCAAGTATACGACGCTCTCGACCCTGAAACCTACAAAGATCACAAAGCCGACCGTGGCAACTATTTTAAAAGTTTCAATACCCAGATTCAGCAAAACATCGACGACGGCATCCCTCTCTTCTGGGGAATCCGTCTTGGCATGTATCCCGAGCCCGAAATCCCCCAAGCCAAGGGTGGCCACATGAGACTGATCATCGGCTACAATCGCAAAGAAAAAACCATCATCTACTCGGACTCCTGGGGCCCCGGCCATGAATCAAAAAGCATGCCCGCCGACCAGGCCTTCGCCATGACCAACGGCCTGTTTGTGATCAAACCCTCACGCTAAGCCACCTCCCTATCCTTCTTGCATTAGGTCAGCCACACCTATTTCCCTTTAACGACACGCAGCTCAATGTCGTCATAATAAATCGGATGCCCCGAAGATGGCGTGCCACTCAGATACGCCCTACCCTTGCCCGGGTTCTCTTCCGCGATATATTCGATCTGCGCCGCCTCCGGACGCTTTTCACTCTCGGCCCAGACCCGACCCTCAACCGTCCAGCTGTTATTATTTTCCACTACCGATAACTCAACAAAATACCACTGCCCCGAACGCCACTTGAACCCGGCATCCTGCACCCGTTCAATGCCAAGCTTCAGCTTGAGCTTCTGTCCGGCCGGCTCCACTAACAACTGGAACCCGGTCAGCCCATGCAAACCCACTCCAAAAGCCGGAGCACGACGCCCCTGCCTCTCTGCCTTCACTCTCACCTTGATCACAGCCCCTCCGGTCAAATTCTCACCCAACTGGACCGAGGCATCCAGCAAAGGAAGAGCTGATAATTTCAGGTAAGCTTGGGAAGATTTTTTCTCAACCGTGAAGGCTCCCTCCAAGATCAGAAAATCTTCCGCCAATCCACCCGCAGAGGCTTGGGTGAAATCGTTCTGATAAACAAGCCTTCCCGCATCGTCCTCAGCCGATCTCAAAACCTGCCCCTCCACACAGAGAACAGCCAGCCCCACCAGCATCAAAGCAACCCTCATCACCTTATCCATCACTCCGTTCGCAAAGCTTCCATCAAAGGCATACGCAGCACCACCCGTGCCGCCATCCAGCAAAAGAGCAATCCCGCCACCAATACCCCGGCATTCACCAATAACAATAAAGTCACCGGCATACCGGATGACTTTTCAAAAAACATCGGGGCCACCGAAACCACCGCCGCAAAAAATCCCACCAATACACCCATCACATGCAGGAACCAATGCTCAGCAAGCACCATCTTCTCCAGATCTTTGCGCCGGAACCCCAAGGCCTGCATCAAACCCAGTTGCCCACGCCGCTCCATCACATTGCGACTCACCACCACCGCCAGGCCCACTGTGCCCAACAACAAACCCAACCCGCCCAGAGTTGAAAAAATACTCAAATAGGTATTTTGCACCGCATTAAATTCATTCAGACGACGTGCCGTGGGCACCCACTCCAAACCCCGATCCTCCAACATCCGGGTCAAACTTTGCACCGTCTTTTTATCATCGACCGTTTTAAAATCCAGCAAAAAATAACGATAACCTGCTATGTCAGCACGTTCGGAAATGAAATTCTTTTCGGAAATCACAATACTTCCCTGTAATAGTGAGTTTTCCAGCATAGCCACTAACTTAACCGCAAATGGCTCACCCTGACTGTTCTGATAAACAATCAGATCACCCAGGCCTTTCATCAAAGCATAGGTCGCCGTATTCATATCGATCACTCCGGGAATCACCTTCATCCCGTTTTCATCCGGCAAGTCCGCTGCCAACATTTGCCACACCGATTGATCAAAAGGAATGTCGGAGAGTTTTTTAGCAAAGTGAAAAGCCTCACGCTCAGCCAGCTTTTCAAAATCCGCTCCCAACAACCGCGGCCGCTGCGCCCGGTTCAGATTCAAACAGGAAGCGTCATCACCGTCACTCACCCGGAAGGACACCACCGAAAAAGAATCATCGTCTTTTGCAAAACCATACTTCACCCGCCCCTCCTCACTGTCCAAATCCTCATAAACCGGCAAAGTCGCCCCTCCCACAAACGCAAAGCCTCCCGTGCCTGAATCACGCGAGCCAGCTCCCCGCTCCCCCACCAGACGAAAAGAATTGATCGCCGTCACCATGAACACTCCCGACGCCATCAGCGCAATCACCGCCAGACTCCTGCCCTTGCGACGCACCGCATTTTGCCTACCCAGACCTGCTAGACTCGGAATCGTTTCCGCACTCCTCGCCATACGTCGTAGAATGAGCCCGCAAGCAGCCACCCCTGCTGAAGTCAGCAAAAACCCTGCTCCAAAAAACAAGCCCTGCTCCGCCATACTGCCCGCTTGTTTCGGCGCAAACAAACAAGCCATGCCCGCCAACAAACTGATAATCGTCACCCACAGAGCCGGCGTTTTCCACACAGGCTTCAACCCGGCCGCATGATCACCAACATCCCCTGCTCCAGAAATCAACTGGCTCGGGCGAATTTTCATCACTGCCCGACTGGCAAAATACACCACGATCACCGCAATCAACACCGTCGCCAACCACGCAATGCCCAGACTGGATGGTTTCAGATAATAAACAAAATCAATCCCTGATGCAGCTGATTGCCACGCACCCGACATCCCCCACAAAGCCAGTTTGGTATAAACCCATCCGCCCAACAGCCCCAGTGCAGCTCCGATGATCGACAGCAACAGCGCCTCCAGCAGTAACAGCCGCCGCACCCTGCCCGCCGTCATACCTACCGCCAGCAACAGTCCGATCTGCGAACGCCGCTGCTCCACCCCAAAGACAAAAACCAAAGCGGTCAAAATCAAAGCCGCCACAATCAGGAAAAAACTCATGCTGGCAAACAGCGCTCCGAAGTTCATCGACTGCGCCACCGCCGCTTTTGATTCCGCAGCGACATCCCGGGTCATCAAACCAAAACCTACCGGTTTGATCTGCGCTCTCAAACTCTGCTGAAAAGTCTTGCGGGTAAACTTCTCTGTAGAAAAACGCAGCGCCGTCAGCTCGCCAAAACGATTGCCCCACATTTTTTTTCCCGCAGCCAAAGTTATAAAAGCCTTGGGCGTTGCTCGGTAGTCATCCCAGTATTTTTCATCCTTGTCGCGAATCTTCGTTTTATCAATCGGGATGCCCGGCTGCCAGCGGTTCACATCCTCCACCTCCATCAAACCGGGAAAAGCCGGCGTCCAGCTTTGATTCACCTCCGCATCAGACATTTTTACAATCGCCCTGACTGTGAACGGCTCTTCTGCTTCGTCCATTTTCCGCCCACTTCCCACCCGGAAATAACTCAGTTTGATCGAATCTCCCGGCTGCAAAGATAAATCCTCCGCCAACCAGTCAGTGACAATGATCTCATTCTCTTTCAAATCAGCAGGAACAATGGAATTCAGCACACTCTCCGCTGCGGCCACCATGCTATACGGCGTGCTCTTTTTCCCATGAGTCATCTGATTCACCAAATAAGTCAGCACCCCGTCACTGCCCTGCTTTTCAACCACCTGCTGCGCGGCTTCTTCCAAAGAGCGATCCATAAAAACCCGCTCACTACCCAACTCCCACAACGCACCCTTTTCAACCTTGCGCAAAGTCAAAGAGGCATCCTCCAGCTGCCACGCTTCAGCCAATGCCCGTTCAAGAGTTTCTGGCAAAGGCTCTCGCCCGCTACCACCCACCAACAGGGCATTCACCCGTCCGGTTTTCTCCAGCTGTTGCTGCAAAAACGCCAGTGATACAAACACATTCGAACTCGGAACCTGCTCGGCTTTCAAACTGTAACGCCCCAGACTCTGTCTCGGCACCAAAGCATCGATTTTTTTTCTCAAGGTGATGGTTTCATCCGCTTCACCTGACAAGGGCGCATCTTTGGACAACTCACCAGGTATCTCCAAACGTACCACCACTGTATCACCCACCTTCACTCCGAGGCGCTTGGCCAAAGCTTCGTTCACCGCCAACCAGTCACCACCACGCGCCGCTTCAGGTATTGGATTACCTCCTTCGCACAAAGCCCAGAACCTATCCTCCACTGCCACCACCTGCACTCCATTACTGCGCTGATTCCCATCCGGAGTCGCCACCGTTCCCAGTGCTTGAATCACCGGAGCCACCACTGCTTCCAGCTCTGGATAACTCTCCAGCCTCGCCGCCAGGTCCTGGCCAAAAAAACGATCCCCCCCCAGCACTGCTAAAGTTATGCCTTCGATTCTTGCCTTGGCATTGCGGCGCAAACTTTCCTTCACCGAATCCCCCACCACCAACGATCCACTGAGAATAGCCGCGGTCAAAGCCACGCCCACCACCAAGGCCACATTCAACCTCCCGTAGTAAAACAAACTACGCAGGACTAAGTTCCAAGCACTCATGCCTTCAGTTTGCCCTCCCGCAGATCCCGCACATCCCCGGTGCGTTTTGCCAGCTCCAAATCATGTGTCACCAGGACCAGGGCCACTGACTCTTCTTCATTCAACTCGATCAGCAAATCCATCAACCTTTCCGCATTGTCTTCGTCCAAAGCCCCGGTGGGTTCGTCCGCCAAAATCAAACTCGGCTGATTGATCAAAGCCCGCACCACCGCTACCCGCTGACGCTCGCCCCCCGACATCTGCGCCGGTCGGCTCGCCATTTGATCCTCCAGTCCCATCCGTTTTAACAAACGCTGCGCCCGTTCCATCACCGCAGCTTCATCCGGGCGCTGCGCCAAAGCCAGCGTCGGCACCAATACATTCTCCAGCGCCGAGCACTGCGGCAGCAAATGATGCAGTTGAAAAATAAAACCGATCTGCTGACTCCTCAACGCCGCCAGATCTTTCTCACTGGCTCCTTGCAAATCCTTGCCACCAAAAACAACCTGCCCCTCACTAGGCAAATCCAAAGTTCCCAGTATATTAAGCAGAGTGCTCTTACCGCAACCCGACGGCCCCACCACTGAAAAACGCTGCCCCCGGCCAATTTCGAGATTGATCCCTTGAAGAACCTTCCGCTCTTCCGCACCCGGATACCACTTGGACACCCCTTTTAACTCAACCACGTTTTCACTCATACTGATATCACCTGTTCTAATTTTTCACGAATCTGCGACGGGATTTCCACCGCTTTTATTTTACCATCACCTCCATGCCAAGACACACAAACCACAGTGAATTTACCCGTCGCCGCAAGACTTCGTTTTTCCTGATCCTCCACATTTTTCCAAAAGCAAAACTCATACAAAACCGTCTTCGATCCCAGCTCCTTGATATTCAATTCGATTTCCACAGGATCTTCAAATCTCAAGGCTTGTTTGAAATCACACGAAGCGTGCACCCGCGGCCAACCCACCTCCATCGAATCGCGTCCAGGCTCCCTGCCCATAGAATGCACCGACAAACCCAAAGAACGGAAAAAGGCATGTTCGCACACCTCCATGAAACGAAAAAAATTAGCGAAGTGCATGATGCCCGCCGCATCGGTATCGGCAAACTCCACTCTCTTGTTTATGCTAAAATGTGCACTCATAAATCAAGGCAATACCACCTCGTAAAGCAAAGCTTCGATTTGCTTTTATGAGTCAATATCTGGCCGCCCACTCAGCGAGTCAACATTTGTCTTCATTCTTGCCAAGCTTAAGGCTGCTCCGGCATTGCCTGCCAATTATCCGTTCGGAATGGAGATGCCGGTAATTTTTCCGCATTATAAAAATTAATCTTCTCAGGATTATTTGACCAGGCATACCGCACGGCGCGTGGCTGCGGCACCTTTTCACTGCGCACCATCAAGGTGTCCTTATCGACAATCACGGTTTCGGCTTCGACAAATACCCCATCTGCTCCGGCAATCGTAAAGTGACGCAGTGATTGCCCATCCGAACTTTTCAGCCCACCACCGCTATGATCGAATTTCAACTCGATCCCAGCCCCCTTGACCTCCATCGCCTTGTAAATCGGCCCCGAATAAACCAAGTCCTGATGGTAAACATTGCCCCGCGCAAAACGGGCCAAACGCTCGCCCACCGGTGTTTTATCCCTCGGGTGAATATTCTCCGCTTCACCGACATCAATCGCCACCACCATGCCAGTGTTTTTGCCCTGCTGCCAAAAATTAAGCATCTGCTCGCGAATCACCGGCCAGCCCTGCTTATGCCCTCCGGCAAAATTAGGTAACTGAACCAGGTAAAAAGGGAAATCCCTACGTGTCGATTCGGGCGGCATTTGACTGACCCAATCCTGTCGCCAGTCTTCGACCAAAGCCAACATCAGTTCCTGGTAATGTGAGGTGAAAGGCGGGCGGGAATTTGCCTCCCCCTGATACCAAATCGCCCCCTGAATCGCATAAGGCTGCAAAGGCGCGATCATCGCATTATAGAGACCGGTCGGACGTTTGACATGATCCGCCCCCAAAGGTGCTCGTGGCGCCCGCTCCTTTTTATGCACCCCCACGCGTTTAGCCTCTGCCACATTCTCTTTCCAAACTTTTAATTGCCCGTCATACTTCAGCTTCGCCCGCTGGTAATTTTTCACCGCAAGATCAAAGTGCTCACGACTGTCTTTTGCCGCCGGGTCCTTTTGGTAAGTCTCATTATTGATCCAGGAATACGCATTGGTTCCGCCCATAGCGCTTTGAATCAATCCCACCGGGACCTTCAAATCACGATTCAAGGCGCGTCCAAAATAAAACCCCGCCGCAGAAAATCTCGCCACCGTTTCCCCGTCACACAGCGCCCAAAGTGCCTCCACCTTAGACTGCCTTTCATCCTCACCCCGAACCGGCACCCGAAACAAACGAATCAGCGGATAAGCTCCCACTTCCGCCTGTTTCACCGCTTCTTCATGATCCAGGGAATTCTACACCGTCCAGCCCATGTTTGATTGCCCCGAACACAACCACACCTCTCCCACCAATACATCTTTGACCTCCAGCTTTTCATCCCCCATCGTCACCGTCATCACCGCCCCTTCGGCGTTCGCAGGCAAAGACTTCAAAACCGCCATCCAACGACCATTCGCTGCTGCTTTGCCCTGCACCTTCTGTCCGGCAAAATCAACCGTCACCTGCTTGCCCGCATCCGCCTCACCCCAAACCGGCACCGGCATACCCCTCTGCAACACCACATGCTCAGTGAACAAAGCATGCAGCTTCAACTCCGCTTTCAGCTCTGCCGCCGCAGCGACAAAAAACAAACCAACCAGAACCAACGCCTGGCGCCCTCTCATTAATCGATGCTTAAACTTCATATCAGTTAATTTCCAAAAATATGAGGGGAAGTCACGCTAAAAATACAATCTATCCCCCATCAATCCCTGCGGCTCTTCTCCTTCAAAGCCCGCTGTTGAGTGCGACGAAAACGAGTCAGTAAATACTCCAACACCGTCTTTTTTCCTGACAAAATATCAACCTCAGTGATCATCCCCGGAATGATCGGCTTTGACTCACCTTCGAACATCAAGGCACTCTCATGCGTCCTAACCTTGATCTTATAAAAACTCTCCCCGCGTTCATTGGTCATCGTATCCACTCCGATCCGTTCCACTTTCCCATCCAAGCCTCCATACGAACCAAAATCATAAGCAGTGATTTTAACCACCGCATCCTGACCGGGGAAAATCGAAGCGATATCCGATGGTTTCACATCCGCTTCAATCAACAGCGTATCCTCCAGCGGCACGATTTCCATAATATCCTCTCCCGCCTTGATCACCCGCCCCACCGTATTGATATGAATTTTATTCACTGTACCTCTGACCGGTGAGCGAATCTCCGTTCTCACCACTCGATCTTGGAAACCCTTGATCGATTCCAGCAAAGCTTCCAACATCGCCTTGGAGCTGTCATGCTCCTCCAAAGCCCCTTTCTGATAAAGACTGGTTCGCGACTCAATCGTGCCCTCGCGCTCATTGATTTCCCGCTCCAAACGCAGCACTTCAATCTCAGATATCGCCCCTGACTCCATCAGCGGTTTCATCATGTTAATTTCTTTCTCCGCCAAATCCAAACCACGCTGCAAAGTCGCCAAGCCACCTTGCAAATCATCCCGACGTTTCATGAACAACTGCTTCTCACTTTTCACCAGATCCGGACGCTCCTTCACCATGTGCTCAGGAAACTTCACCGCCTTCTCTCCTTCTGCTTCCGCCATCAAACGGATCATTCTGGCCTGCAACGCATCCCGTCGCGACATGCTCTCTTTGTAGGCCGACCCGATCACGGTATCATCGATTTTCAACAACAACTGCCCCTTCTCCACCACCTCACCCTCCTCTACTTTGATGTCCTTGATGATCCCTCCCTCCAAACTTTGGATCAGTTGCACCGAAGACGACGGAATCACCTTACCCGTGCCCCGCACCACCTGTTCGAGATTAGCCTTGGATGCCCACACCACCATCACCACCACAAAGATCACCATCAAATACAACAGACCATTAGCCCAGCGCATTTTTTCTCCCGCCAACAGCGCACGGCAGTCCGCAGCGTAATCAAAATCATCACTGTGCAGGGATTGGTGTTTTGCTGGTTTAGCCATGGGTTTATGAAGGAAACAGGATTAAGGATTCAGGAAGTTTTATTGGGCCGGTTTTGCTCCCCCTTGAATTTTTGCCAAGACTTCCTGCTTGGGACCGTTGGCCACGATGCGACCCTCATCCAAAATAATGATGCGATCCACCAAAGCTAACAAACTTGGTTTGTGCGTCGCCAGGACCAAGGTTCGGCTGGAATCTTCATTCAAATAATTCAACACATCCTGACTGAACTCACGTTCCGCACTGGAGTCCATGCCGCTAGTGGGTTCATCAAATAACAACAAATCCGGCTCGGTAAGCAAAGCCCTCGCCAACACCACACACTGCCGCTGCCCACCCGAAAGCATCGATCCCCGCTCACCCACCGGCCGGTCATATCCCATCGGATGATTTTCAACAAAATGGTTCACCCCGGTGCGCCCCGCTGCTTTTTTCAACGGTTCGTCTCCACTCCACGGAGAGCCCATCAGGATATTGTCTTTGATCGATCCGTAAAACAAAGTGGCTTCCTGCGGCACATAACCCGCTTGCCGCCGAATTTCTGAAGGGTTCAACTGAGTGATGTCCGTGCCGCTGATTTTCAACAATCCCCCACTGGGTTGATAAAATTTCATCAACATCCGCAACATTGTGCTTTTACCCGAACCGATCTTGCCCAACACCGCCACCCGCTCTCCCGGCTTAACATGAAACGAAATATCTTTCAACGCCGCCACCTTCTGTTCCGGATAGGCAAACGACACCTCCTTGAAATCAATCTCAGGACGAAAATCGGGACGACTCACATGCTGCTGTCCCGGAGCGCGTTCACGCGGCATTTTCATAATCTGGTTCAAACCATGCAGCGCCGTCATCGACTGCTGCAACCGGGTCAATAATCCCGCCACCTTGGCCAACGGAGCCAAGCCTCGTCCACTCAGAATCACACAGGCGATCATCGCCCCTTGGGTCATATTGCCCTCCTTGATCTCATAAACCGAAACCACCACCACCCCGATCGTAACCATGTGATGAACAAAACTGGTCATGGTCGTTGCCAACGAAGAATACCAGCGCGACTTGACCTCCAATTCGGCCGACTCCCGCACACACTGCTCGATCCGTCTCTGAAAATTCGCCTCGGCCGAGGCTCCTTTTACCGCTTCCAGACCAGTGATCATTTCCACCAGCAAAGCGTGCCGTTGCATGCCCGTCTGATAGGAAGATTTCACCGCATGTCTTAACGGAAACTGTAACAACAGCCCCATCGCCAATACGAGCACCGCCGCCCCCAGCGGAACCAATGCCACCGCCGTACCACCAATCACAAAAACCAAATAGACAAACAAAAACACAAAAGGCAAATCAATCAGCGCCACCATCGTCGCCGAAGTGAAAAACTCCCGCAATGACTCATACGCCCTCGCCTGATTGGCAAACGCCCCCGACGAAGCCGGTTTGGCCGACATCTCAATACCGAGAATCTGCTCATACAAAGCACTCGCCATCAACACATCCGCACGTTTCCCAGCCCGGTCGATAAAATAGCCACGCAGCATGCGAATCAAAAACTCAAAGCCAAACACAATCGACGCGCCCACCGCTAACACCATCAAAGTCTCCATGGCCTGATTGGGCACCACCCGGTCGTAAGTCGTCATGATGAAAATCGGACTGGCAATGGCAAACAAATTAATCAGAATCGAAGCTGGGATCAGCTTGATATATAATTTTTTGAATCGCCACAACGTCCCCCAGAACCACGACGAAGCCCGCGGCACCACCTTGAGATCCGCCCGCTCCTCATAATCAAACTTAGGTTTGAGAAAAATGGCATAACCGGTATAACTTTTTTTAAGTTCCTTCAGCGAAACCTTGGTTGAACCATCATGGATATCAGGTGAAATCACCTCGGCTTGGACTCCATCATGTTTGGTCAATACACAGGCATGACCCCCTTCCAAAATCAGCACCACAGGTAAAATCAAATCGGAAATCTTGCGCAAAGGGCGTCGCACCAATTTAGCCGTCAAACCACCGCGATCGGCTGCGCGAATAAACAAATCGGGGGTCAATCGATTATCGACCAAGGGCAATCCCATCGTCACCGAATCCCGTGACAACGCTTTGCCATGTAACTTTCCCGCCACCATCAAACAATCCAACAAAGGATCGTGATGCTCAATAGGTTCCTCCGCATTTTCAGCAGGTTCACCTTCGGCATCGGCACTTATTGTTTCAACTTCAGCCACAGCTTATGATAAATAACATTAAAAAAGAATCCTAATACAGAATAGCCTGGGAAGCTATCGCATATATCTTTTTTAACCGACCCACAATTACTCCTTCTCCTTTGCATTATCCGGACGCATCCCGGCTTCGCCCATCGACCAAAGCCTGGTTTAAAGTCGCCGCTTCATCCACCTCTCCCAATTCCAACAACGTATGCGCCAAATGGGTCTTTAATAAATTGTTTGCCGGATCCAGCTTCAAAGCTCGACGGAAATACGCCAGAGCTTCATCCAAACGCCCCTCTAGATGCAGCAAGGTGCCCAGGTTATTTAATACTGCAATAGAGTTTGGGGATATTTCGAGAGCTTGCTCAAATTTTTTCACCGCCTGATCAGTTCGCCCCAGCGTTTTTAAAAGCAAACCGTAACCATTCAAGGCTGACACATTCTCCCCATCCCACTCCAGCCAGCTTTGATAAACCCCGGCCGCCACCTTGTATCGCTTTAACCTAGCCAACACCACTGCCAGGGCACGATAGGCCTCACTCTTGCCAGGCTGCAATTCAATCGCCTTACGAAAGTGCGGAATAGCCGCCTCAGCTTGCTTGAATTTCACACAAGCCCCAGCCAATCCCAAATTCGCTCGGTAAAAATCCGGCCGCAACAGCAAAGCTTGCCGATATGAGTCCATCGCCACTTTTTCACTATTCAAGCCAGCTGCGATCTCCCCCAGATTGAACCATAAATCCGCACGCCCGGGCTCCAGCGCCACCGCTTGTTTCAGTGCGTATCCCGCATTCATCGATTGCCCTGTTTTGTTCAAGATAACACTCAGATTCGTCAAAGCCTCCAGCTGCACAGGGTCATAACTTAAAATATATTCGAGCTTCTCAACAGCCAAATTCAACTCGCCCTCCTTCAGCGCCTTTTTGGCGCCCTGCAAAGATTGATCAAAATCCAGCGGAACCTGCATCAGCGCCTCCAGCCCCAACGGCTGCCCCTCTTGAGTAAAAACCTCACGAGCCTCCTGCTTCATTTTTTCAAACCGCTGATGAGTCTTTTTTCCACTTTCAAAATAGTGGGTTCCCAAATGCCGGCGTTTATTAAATTCACTGCTTCGTTCGGCACAAGCTTCATAACGCTGGCGAACGTAGCCCTCCCCCAAATGACGGTAGTGCAACAAAAACAGATCCGGACGTCGGAACAAATGCACTCGCCCTTTCGGCTCACACACGTGAGAACCCGGTTGATAGCCAATCTCTTCGATCGCATTAGGATCAAACAACACACATTTATCAAAGCTATAGGTCCGTGCCCCTTTGGGATAAAGCGCTACCAGATCTTCATTCGCTTTCGGCGGGCGCTCGCCCAACATTTCATAACCCTGGGGTTTCAGAACCGTCGCTCCACTTGTTTTCATCGCCTCCAATAAATCGGGTAAATTTGGATGGTATAAAAACTCATCCATATCACAAACAATCACCAAATCCGCCTGCCCCTTACTCTCCTTCCATGCTTGATTCCTGATTCGATCCAGTTTCCCCGTATGCTGCTTGCCGCCCGTATCAAAACTACGCACTTCCACTTTTGGCGTTGATTTTAATATCTCCAAACTAGAGTCATCCGATTGATTATCAAAAACCACGATGCGATCCACAAAGCTGTAATGCTGCAAAAAGTGGGGCAGGATCACCTCTTCATTCCAACACAATGTATAAAGATGAATTTTCACTCTTAGCTTTATTTTCTAGACCCTTTTTCAACCTGCCACCAGGCAAGCGAAGCCTCCGCCCTACAATGCACCATACCACATTTGTAGGGCGGGCGCTTCGCCTGCCTCGCCACACCCCTCACCAATCACCATCCGACAAAACAAAAAACACCGCCAAGGCGGTGTTTTTCATTCCATTTTCTCTCAAAGAAAACTTAATTGCTCTGCGCCACTTCATCCACCGCGCCAGTCGTCACTTCCTGTGTTTCAGCGTCATTCGCTGACTTCACCGTGCCTCCCGGTTTGAGGAACTTAAAAAAACCTCCACGTTTTTTCTTTGGCTCGGGTGCCACATCGGCAGCATCGTCCGCCACTTCTTCAATCACGGTTTCAGTCACTGCCACCGCCGGCGCCGCTACCGGTGCGGGAGCCGTTTTTACCATTTTTGATTCCTTAGGCGAAGCTGCACTCCATGAATAAGATTTATCATCCGCTTTAGCCGTAGGCTCCGGAGTGCCCCCTTCTTCCTGCACCGCAGGAACCGCCTGGTAAGCTTGATAACTTGAATCATTTTTGCTCTTGCTCTTGGATTTTTTGCCACCGAACATTTTTGCAAACAAACCTTTTTTCTTAGGTGCAGGAGCTGCGTCACTGGCTTCAATCAGCTCAACGTCAGCCACCATCGGTGCATCTTCAGCTGCCGGTTCTACCCAGTTCGCTTCAGGTGCCGCTACCGGCACCACATTTTTGCCACCCTCGTCAGCGATCGCTCCATCAGCTGCATTCGGAGCCACCACTTCAACGATACGTCCCGTCGCAGCGATCACCCTATACCCAGCCATCAAGCTGGCAAATTCTGCATCCACCAGCGCCGAATTAGCACGAAAATCTTCATTTTTCACATCCAGCACATTGAGAATCGCACGACTGCCGACTTCCACCTGTTTTTCATAAGCTCCCACCACATTGGCAATCGCATTGGCATAATCCGTCAATTGTTTTTCCGTTAATATCGCCCCATTGCGATCCGCAATGGCCGCGCCCAACTCCTGTTCCACCTGCAACTGAGCACTGAGTGCCAGATTCAAAGCTTCTTCTTCGCGTTTTTCGCGTTGTTTTTTCTGTGCTCGACGAGCGCCGCCTTCCCACACGTCCCAAGAAGCGACCAGAAAAGCGTGCGCTTCATCATCCGTCCCACGAACCCCGCCGACATCATTTCCTAATGCTCCACCTAGCTCGAGTTCGAGCAAGGGCCACAACAAACCTTTACCGGCTTCTTTTTGAAACTTCGAAGCTTCGTAGTTCATTTTAGCCGCTTGCAAAGTTGGGTTGGCTGAAATATCAGCATGC
>JAJRVS010000035.1 GCA_024277195.1 Verrucomicrobiota bacterium
CGCAACCAGTCGCTGGTTGATCGCTCAGTCCATTGATCGCTGGTTGATCCACCGCTTTCCTTTTGGCATCTATGCCGTCAACATCATCGGTTGCCTAGTGATCGGCTACGTCATGGGCCTCGCCCATGGCAAAGACGCGGTACCCGATCATTACCGCCTGCTTTTCACCATCGGTTTCCTCGGCAGTTTCACCACCTACTCCACCTTCAGTTGGAACTCCTTCGAGCTCTTCCGCACCGGTCACCCGGGTTACGCCCTGGCAAATATCGCCGTCACCCTGATCAGCGGCCTTATGGCCGTCGGGATAGGATACACGCTTGCCACCCGAAGTTGATTGATGTGAGCGCCTTCTCCCCCGTTACAAAGCGGGAGCAACATCCACGATACCTCCGATTGGCTACTAAGTTCACTTGCCCACAGCGGGGGCGGAATCTTTCGCCTCAAACTTCACCCACGGAGCACTCAATTTATCACCTGAACTCGGCACATAACCTTCGCTCATTTTTTTAAATTTTTCATTATACATAAGGCTATCAACCTTCATATACACAGCCTCACCGATAATATACTTCCCCTCATTTATTGGATTCAATTTATAACGAATGCCATCATTGATCGCCCCTTCAATCCACAGGCCGTCATTACCTTCACCCCATTTTTTGATTGATACAGAAAATAAAGGGGTCTCATCTTTACGCCCTTCCTTAGCCGCAGCAGGGTGCATTATATTATATTCAATCGCCTCTCCTCCCTCACGTAATTCATACTCTGTAATTTCTAATACACTAGAAAACCGAAATCTCATCAAAACCATATCCGAGGCACCACCTTTGATTTGACTCCCCAATTCTTTAAATATTGAATCCCCCTTTCCTCTAATCCCCTCCTTCATTTTTCGTTGAATCCGATCAACCTGCCCCTGCAGCTGCTTAAAACGCATCCTGTTTTTTTCAGAAAAAGCAGGGCGTTTAGATAATTCTTGAAAGCGATACCAAGCATAAAAATCATCTTCAGTCCATCCTATCACCTTAAGCAGTTCAGCATAACTTGAGGACCCATCATAAGAATATATTAATTCAGACTTCCCTTTTGTGATTTTGAACCAGTCTCCATCAGGAAACCCCATAAAAAAATGCCCTAGCTCCTTCACTCCACCCTTATTATATCTAACAAATGGGCCATGCTTAAACCCTTTCATATATTGAAAAACCGACCCGACCCTTTCATCATTTGAAAAATGAACGTCCCTACCATGGATCACCCCATTTTGATACATCGTTATTGCGGATATATTGCCACCATAAAGAAAATGAACCTCCGGCCCATTTTTAAGCCCGGCTACTGCAGTGTATTGATGCTCTATTTTTTCCTTCCGCTCAGAACGGTATGTGGTTTGAAGTCCGTCTTCAAGACCTTCCACATAACGAGCTACCGTTATTGAAGGTTCATCTACATCAGCCGAAATCCCATCCCAAACAAGCAGACCTGTGTATGGCACACTTTCATGTATTAAATGTAATCGCCCTTTAGAATCATACTCCACTTCTTGCCTGGTAACGACCAATGGCTCAGCACACAGAGAGTAGGCTGAAGCCATCCAAACTAACCATACGATAAATTTCCTAAATCGCCGAACTGAACTCATAATTTAGCTATCAAGTTAGATTCATCCAATCCTGATATCTGAACGGTTTTCAAGCGCGACTTCTCACCCGCCACCAGTTTTAAACGACTTTTGGGCAGCGCCAGTTTTTTGCTCAAGAACTTTATCAGTTCCTGATTCGCCTTACCATCCACCGGAACTGCGGCCAACTTGATCCTCAAACGGCTCACCCCGTTCTCATCCTCCACCCAACCCAGAATTTCACTTTTTTTCGCTTTAGGGGTGACCTTGCACTTCAGCAATGTATCCAACATGGCAGCATGATTATTTTTTACTGCCGAGACAAATCAAATGCGTATCCGTACGGATAAACATCTTGCCCTTGGCCACCGCAGGGGTGGCATGGATTCCTGATGGCAATTGACTGATCCCCAATAGCTCAAATTTCTCCGCTGCAGCCACCACCACCATTTTGCCCTCGCGGCTGCCACAATAGATCTTGCCATCCGCCACAATCGGCGAGCTGAAAAACGTACCGGGGGCTACCCGTTCCTGGTAAAGCTTCTTACCCGTATCAGCCTTCACACAAGTCAAAATGCCTCCGTCTCCCCACAGAAAAAACAAACCCTTATAACCAAGAGGGGTCGGCACATAAGGTAGGCCTTTTTTATCGAGACTGTATAGCTTTTTCACCTTACCCCCGGCCACCGCCGGACGTAGCGCCACGCTCTCCTTTCCCCCACCTCCCGAGCCGAGTGTCGCAAACACCACATCCCCCGACAATCCGATCGATCCCACCGAGCGTTGCTGAAACCCCGGGTTGTATTGCCATAACAAGTCGCCGGTTTTGGCATCCAGGGAAATAAAACCGTGTGTTGAATTAACTGCCAGCACTTGTTTTTTTTCATCCTTACCCTGATAAACCACCGAAGTGCTGTAAGCACTTTTTTCCTTTTTGCTACCGATTTTATTTTTACGATCATGCCGCCAGACTTTTGCTCCGCTGACACAATCCAAGGCAATGATGGCACTGCGCTCTTGCTCTTTGTGCTCGGTCTGAATGATCATCAAGCCGTCCACCAAAATCGGCGAACTCGCCGTTCCATGATCAGAGGTGAAACCTTCAAACTCTGCACGCCAGACCTTTTTCCCTTTATGATCCACAGCGACCGCCACCGTGCGGTCTCCGGATCCCCAAAACAAATAAACACACTTACCATCCACGGCGGGGGTGGAAGATGAAAAATTATTAAACCGGTGCTGGTGATGTTTGACAAAAGGAGCTGCCCACTTCCACTTCACCTTGCCACTTCGCGCATTGTAACACAGCAAACTTCTCTCATTCTTTTTCTTATCCGTGATGGTCAGAAAAAGTTCATTGCCCCACAATACCGGAGAGGAATGACCGCTACCCGGCAATTCCACGATCCAAGTGAAATCGGCAATCGTGACCTTGCTCGGCAAACCCTTGGCCTGGCCAAGCCCGGCTCCATTCTCGCCACGAAAACGGGTCCACTCCTGCCCTTCCGCCCCTATCACGGACACATAAACACAGGCCAGAACAAGGGCCAATAACAATGGGGGGGCTTTCATTGGGTTCTCTTTGAGCAACAAATAATCGACCACAATCAAATGCCAAATAGCCGGACACGCAAGCAGCTTAATCCAAAATCAAAGTTGTTCCCGTCGGCGCTTTGGGGCGGGGTTTCGGCTTGGGTTTATTCGGATCCACCGGAGGTCGTGGTTTACTGGGGAATGCCGCTTTCACAAAGATCCGTGTATGGGGAATCTCAGGTGGATGTACATCCACACGCACCTCCTTGCTGCTTTTTGCCTCGGAGGCAGCAAGCACCGATTCATAAATTTGACGGGTCCACGGTTGAACATAACTCAAAAAATACGCCACCCGTTCCTTTTTAAGATCAACCATGAATTTGGCTTTGGCTGCCGGATCTTTCATATCCTTGGGAACCAGAGCGGCCACCTTCTGATCCAATCCCGCAATTTCCGCCTTCTGCGCTGCGATCACTTTAGGGCCAATCACCTTGGCCAGATTTTCATACTGCTTGAGAGAAATCTCATCCAGTTTCAGCATCAGCGTCTCGCGTTTAGGCATCGCTTTTGGGGCAAATTTTTCACCCTCCCAAGTTGTCCACCCTGCGGCTATGCGATGAGACTCCGAAATATTCCGCGCTTCCAAATAAGCTTCAAAACTGTCTGCGCTGACATAATAATAAAACAAGGCGTTACGCTGCAAGGCCACTTTTTTACACGCCTTATCAAAATCCGAACCCCGTTTTTTGAACTGCTCGACCTTCCAGCCACCTTCTTTTTTGAATCCCAGACTCAACTTCAAGCGATCCGTAGTTCCGTTTCTCTCGATGAAATAACTGAAATCTTTCGGCCCGAATTTCCCTTTACCAAAAAAGGCCTTCACCTTTTTTTCATCCAAACGCAAACGCTGCACATTAAACTCACGACGGTCCTCTGCGCCAAACAATCTTGCCAACATGCTTTTTTCCGCCAAGGCAATGCCCTCGCCTCCCATTTCCGTCAGCATCACTTGATCCAAGCCCAACGCTTTGACAAAACGCCCGTTCTTCCGCACCCTTTCTTGCAGCGGCAAAAATGCCTTGCGGTTGGCTGGATTCTGTTTGGTTGACTGCAAAGCAAAAGTATAACTCCCCAGATCACTGCCCGTGTAGGCCAATTTAGCAAAATTGCCGTATATCGCATCCCTCACCTTGAGCACATGAGCGTATGGGTCACCCACATAATAAACCTTGCCAAATTTACAAATCACATAGTGAGCTTTTGATTCAGCTGATGCAATACGAGGATTAGGCATTTTCACCACCTTGGGAGCCACTTTTTGCTGTTCAGGCGTTTGTGCCAGAATCGCTTTCATTTTAGCCAGATCAGTAGCCGCTTCCGTCACCTCCTTTTCACGGCTTTTTTTAGTAACCTCCGCATCGTCGATCTTTTTCTGCAACTCCTCCATATCAGAGTTTTTCTTGGCCAGATCTTTATTATTGGTTTCAATCTTTTCGATTTCCAGCATCAACTGTTGCGGTGTTTTATCTGGTTTCTTTTTACTTTCCGCGGCCGTTTGGGTTAGTTCCTCCAAGTTCTTACGGGTAGCGTCCACACGCACTTTCAGCTCCTGCAGATCCTGCTCAGTGACATCCGGTAAATTTTCTACCACCACTTTCACCGCCTGACTAAGACCCAGGCTACTGATAATCAAGATCAACAGCAACACCCCGACCACATTGGTCAGGGCATCCAACAAGCTGTCCATGCTCGCTTCCCCGCTGTCTCTCGCTCTTCTCGCCATGCTAGTTTTTTAGAAATTTTGCAAACACCTTCAAGTCCACCTTGCCCTCACCTGGAAGCGGAAGCTTACCCGGTAAAATCTTGGTCCCTGACACTCGATTAAAACCCGAAACCGTGCTGTTCGCCCGATTAAAATTCGCCACCGATGCCGGATTGCCCCGCACCAAGAAAATCAATTTACGATAGGGTTTCTCCCCGATCTTTTTCAACAAATCCAAAAACTCCTTACTCTGCTTCAACGAAGCCGATGGAATCTCCAACGGAGGTTCACTCAAGCTGGTATGAATCAAAATCGTCTTATCCGCGATTTCGACAAAATACGGTTCGATGTTAGAGGCCGCCGATCCACTGGATTGCACCCGCAACGCCGCCGCATCCGGAGGCAATTTCCGTTTTTTGATCTCCTCCTCCAGCTTTTTAACTTCAGCCAGCAACTCAATTTTATCCTTATCCAGATTTTTATTCGTCCGTATCAGCAGATTGAGCTTGGCGATCAACTCATCCCTCAGACTGTCAACTTTCTCGTTACTGGCGAGCAACTCCTTCAAGCGCCTGAGCTTCTCCCGTTTCGTACGTAAATCCTCTTGATCCTGAATCAGGTTCTCCATCAGCTGCCGCTTCTTATCAAGTTGCTTCTGATCCTCTTCTTGTTTCTTTTTCAGCTCAACATACTCCTTGGCCACCTCGACCTCCTTGGGCTCCTTGCCCTCCCCCTTGTTCATCTGGATCAGATTGATAAAAACAATAATCATCGTCAAGCAACCGATCACACAGACCAGAATGCTCAAAAATGGGAAGAGCGATATTTCGGCTCCACTGCTTTTCCGTCTTGCCATTTTGTCAGATTCTCAAAATACCGTCAAAAAGTCCCTACAACGACTCACCTCGAACCATCAAAACCTATCTTCTATCCACGGCTGAACCAGCCCTTTTTCTGGATCACCACCTGCTTGCCGTTCAGTTCTTTCAGCACTTGATTCAAATTTTGAATCCCTTCCGCCAGCGGTTTCACATTATTTTCGATCGCTTTGATCGAACCTTTTTCCACTCTTTCCAAAGTGCCAAAAAATTCTTTATCGAGTTTTGATTCGTAGGTTTCCGCCCGTTTGCCAATCGCATCCAACTGGGTATCGATCGCGCCAGCCACCTCTTTAAAGTATTTCTGCTGGTTATCCAAGGAACTCGACATGCCGTCTTGTATATTGGAAAACTTTTTCAACATGTCCTTCTGATTGACCGCCATCGCTTCACCAATGGCTTTTAATAATCCAGAATCACTGCCTGCATTGGAACCCGCGCCGCCATCGTTCAAACGACGCAACAGGTTGTCGATGCAATATTCATCAATATCCGTGATCAATTCCTCCTCACTGTTCTGCAACGAACTCGCAGGGAAACTGAGAATGATACTGAACACCAGCGCTAACAAAGTCGTATCAAAAGCCACACCCAACTGATCCAAAACGTTCATCAGCGGCTCTTTGATCGCCGCCATGTCACCGGCTTCTCCACCCAACACCGCGCCAAAACCACCAATAGCGCCTCCAATTCCGATAACCGTTCCGATGAATCCCATGATCGGAATCGACCAGAGAAACACCTTCACCATCGAGTACCCACCAATCACCTTGTTGGCGTCGATCTCCGACTGCGAAGCCAGCATCTGAGTCACTTCAGGATTATTTTGCCGAATATAGAAATACTCCAAGGCCTTGCGAATCCGGTTCACAATGTAGGTATTCCTCAACATCGGAGGGAAGTTAATGATGTGTTCGTGAAACTCAGAAAGGTTGTGGATATTGATTTCCGAATCGATATCACTAGGTAATGCCTCGATCATCATCGCACGACGCTGTTTGCGGATGTTAATCCCCTTCATGATCAAAATGGCCAAACACCAGAACATCAAAAAAGTAGTCACATATTGGGACACCCCACGCTCACAGAACAACTCGCGCAAATACGCACCAATCGTAACATCCGCCCCCTCCACCTTCTGTGGCAACATCATCATCACCAGATACCAGCAAAAAGTGGACATCAGACCTATGCCCATCGTCATCCAGATATGCACCTGGGAAGGATGGGGGCCTTGGCCCACCTGCATTTCCTGCAACTCAGGCAAACCCTCGTGATTCTCATCCGCCATTTCCTCCCCAGCGGAGCGGCTTTGCTCCGGTACCATGGCGGAGATATCGGTAGGCTGTAAATCGGGCTTTGCAGGCGTGATAGGAGTCACATCCGGCTTGTCTCCCATACTTGCAGGGATCTGGATTTTTGTTCCACAACCCGGACATTTCACCGCTTTACCCGCCTGCTCGACTTCCGCCTGCAAGTGCACATTACATTTTGGACAACTAAACTTCATCTCTTTGATTTCCGTTAATAAAAACCTACTTGAATTAAACCTGGCGCAGCTTCTGAAAAAGCAACCTTACCTAATAGCGCGCTGTTGACGTTTGACTAGTAAAAAAAGTTCCCTTTCCTCGGTATTACCGGTCCCGCAAGCGTTGCGCGGCAGCTAATAACAAGGATTCCGATGTTGCCCAGTCAATGCAAGGGTCCGTAATCGATTGACCGTAAACAAGATCCTCGAGTTTACCCGTATTTCCCTGATTACCTGCCAACAGATTACTTTCAAGCATCGCGCCGAAAACACGCTGATCATCGTCCGCCCACTGTTGGATAATCTCGTCAAAAACCAAGGGCATGCGCTCAGGATCCTTACTGCAATTGGCATGACTGGCATCAATCATCACCCAGGGTTTCAAGTCAGAAGCCTCCATGCGTTCTTCAGCCTGCTTGGAAAATTCAGCGCTATAATTAGGCCCCTCGTCCCCTCCCCTCAAGATCAAATGGGAGTAAATGTTGCCTTTCGTGCTCACCGCCGATGCCACCCCTTCAGGACTGACCCCCAGAAAAGTCTGCGGTTGGGTAGCCGCTTTCACCGCATTGACCGCTGGCTGAATACCACCGCTGGTGGTATTTTTAAACCCCACCGGCATCGATAAACCTGATGCCATCTGGCGATGCGTTTGTGATTCGGTGGTGCGCGCGCCTATCGCCGCCCAACAAATCAGATCAGCGATATACTGGGGAGTGATCGGATCGAGAAACTCGGTAGCCGTCGGCACACCTAAATCCAACACTTCCTGCAAAAAACCACGTGCCTTGCGCAAGCCCTTCGGAATATTCGCCGAACCATCCAGATCAGGGTCCATGATCAGACCTTTCCAGCCCACGGTTGTCCTGGGTTTTTCAAAATACACCCGCATCACCAACTCCATGCAGTCCTCCACCTTCTCGCGTAGCTCCGCCAACCTTTCAGCATATTCACGACCCGCCACCGGGTCATGAATCGAACAAGGCCCTACCACCACTACAAAGCGCTTGTCTTCCCCGTCCAGTATCGCTTGAATCCGCTCACGCCCTTCGGTCACCACCTTCGCTTGCGATGCGGTTCGGGCTTGTTCATGAGCCAATAAGGCCGGTGCCGGCAGGGGCACATTATGCTGGATATTCAAATCGCTGACTTGTTCACTCATAGGTCTATATGAAAAAGCGGACAAAAAGGTCAGAGCTCGCTTTTGTCCAGCAGATACTTTTCAATCATCAGCAAAGTCACTTGCCCGACCGTCTGCAAACTCTCCGCACTCAACTTATCGAGCGTATCGCCCGGAGTGTGCCAATAGGCGTAATCCATATCTATAAGGTCGATCGTCGGGATCCCCGCTTCGTTCAAGGGCACGTGATCATCGGTGATTCTCTGAATACCCAGACCAAAATATTTTCTCAAGCCCAACTCGTCCGCCGCTTTGAATAGTTTCCCTACCAGGAAATCCGGAGAATCCGCCGGCACCCGGATTGCCAGATCCTTATCCCCCACCATGTCCAACAACACCCCCCAGCGAGGACGTGACTTTTGCGGCCATTGTTGCAAGGCCTGCGCATAATAACGACTGCCATACAAACCGTCGGTATCGGTATAATCGACAAAAGCCTCTTCCCCATCAAACAAGACCAGCTCAAGTTTTTTCGCCAGAGCCGGGCGTCCGGCCATCACCCTCGCCATCTCCAGCAAAACCGCCACACTGGATCCCGGATCGTTAGCTCCACTGAATTCAAAAGCTTCAAACTTTTTGCTTTCGTAGTGTGAACACACCACCCCCAGAACCGGCCGCTGCCAGATTTGGGAATTTTCCACATCCGTGGTCCGTCCATCCGCAGTTCCCCCCACAAAACGAACCCGCAAGTTCACAAACTCAATCTCACCCTCAGGCGTTTTCTTTTTAAAAGCCTGCCGCTTCACCTGCCAACCCCACTCAGCCAATATTTCCTGCAAATGCAAACGGGCCTTTTCCAAGCTGTTCGAACCCGCCACCCGTGGCCCAAGCTGCATTTGCAGCTGCACCTGTTGCAGAGCCTGCTGCCCGGAAAAGTCCTTGTGAACTGCACTGGCCGGATCGTAAACCAATCCCTCCCCACAAGCGCTCAACGCCCACGGCACAAAAAGCAACAAAGCCAATGCCGGAATATTTCCAAACTTATTCATCTGGCAAGCCGATCACGCCCAAAACGCGATCCAAATCATCATTGCCAAAATACTCAATTTCAATCTTGCCCTTCTTTTCACCATGCATCAAGCGCACCCGGGTACCCAGATGAGCCTGAACCCGCTCCTGCAATTGTTGCATGTAGGGCGTCAAACTCTTCGCCGACGATGGTGACGTCACCTTTTTCAACTCCTTGTCCCCACCCGTCAAATGGTCGGAAACCAACTTCTCGGTTTTGCGCACCGTGAGTTGTTTTTTCAAAACGATATCCGCCAACAAACGTTGCTCTTCCGCATTTTTCACCCCCAACAAAGCCTTGGCATGACCAGTCGAAAGCAAGGCCTGCGATACCAGTGCACTGATCGTCGGATCCAGATCCAACAAGCGAATCGCATTGGCCACCGTCGCCCGGTTTTTGCCTACCCGCTTAGCTATTTCCTCCTGCTTCATCCCGAACTCACGCGACAACCGCGCGTAAGCCTCGGCCTCCTCGATCGGATCCAAATCCTCACGCTGAAGGTTCTCGATCAGAGCCATCTCCAACACCTCGGCATCGCTTGCCTCCCTGATGATGACAGGCACTTCTTCCGCTTCGATTTTCTGACAAGCCCGCCAACGACGCTCACCGGCGATCAACTCCAACTTCCCGTCCACTTCGCGAACGATCAAAGGCTGGATCACCCCTTGCTCACGAATGGACTCCATCAACTCTCCCAGACGCTCGTCATTAAAATGTTTTCGCGGTTGGAACGGACTGGGCACGATACGCGCCAAAGGCACCCGGTTAACTCGTTCCCCTCCACTGCCTTCAAAAGCCTCTCCAGTCGCCTTGGTTTCATCCAATGACGATCCACCTTCAGCTTGGGCCTTGTCCGCCTTCGTCTTAACGGGAGCCTTGATCAGAGCCCCGAGTCCTTTTCCTAATGCCTGTTTTGCCATATTCCTTACTCCAGACTAGGAACGAAACACTAGAAACGCAAACACGAAGCGCAATAAGTGAAAAATAATTGCCAGGAACAGCGGAAAAACTACTGATTGGCAACCACTGTCTTATTCAAAGGCGCCCCAGAAGGGTCAAGCACACGCACCGTGACAAACATGATCAAAGCCTTGCGGGAATGATCATCAACATTACTGCGAAACAAACGCCCGATCCCTGGCAAGTCCCCAAGCAACGGCGTTTTATCCTCTACTTTAGTCGCGACCTCTCCCACCAAACCACCAATCGCCACCGTCTGCCCATCCCACACTGTCACGCTGGTGGTTTCTTTAACCGATTCGAACACCGGCATCACGATGCGGTTGGATGTCAGTAGGGTCTGTAAACCTGTAACAATATTCGTAGAACCAGAAAAAATGGGGGTGCCATAGTTAATAAAACCGATGAAATCAGAAACATCCGTAACAATATTCAAACCCACTGATAAATTATCTGATCCAAGGGTAGGCTCCACCTCCAACACCTTACCCAATTCACGGGTTTCAAAAGCCGTCGGATTAGCCGGAGTTACCGGGATGTTAGGAATCCCTCCCCCACCACCACCCCTAACATTATTACTCCCAATCTGATTGGGGATCTCTGGCGGATCGTATTCCGTCGGATAAATAAACTCTCTCACCTGCTTGATCACCGCCTTATCTCCCGAACGAGTGACCACACTCGCTTCGCACAGACGATCCACTCCCTTTTTTTGATCCAACGCTCGAATCACCATCTGGAACTGCGGATCTGTGAACACCCCCGCAATCGAAAAAACCCCGGGAGCATTAGTGATTTCCGTCCCCGCCACCGAGGGAGTATTGGATTCCAAAATATCATCAATACTTAAAGTCGACTTCACATTTCCAGAACGATTGCCAGCTGTCACCGGATTCCTCCCAACCGGCGCGCTCGCCCCCGGCGCCACAAACGGATACTCTGATGGAGGAATCGCATTAGCATTCCCGGTAGTGCCACCACCAAAAAATACCCCCTGGCTGCCCGGCGCATTCGACGCACCCAACAACCAATCAAAGCCCAGTTCATTCAAGCGGCTCTCCGATACCGAAAGCATGCGGAAATCTATTTTTATAATCTTCGCCCCCTCGCCACGAGAAGAAATCACCATCGACTCCACCAACTGGATATTGGCTGGCGTATTACGCACCAGCAGAGTTGATGTCGCCGGAATAAACTTGGCTAAAGCGCCTTCAGGAAAAGTGATTCCATTTTGCATCAGGAAATCTTTAGCCGTCACCCTTCTCACCAAAGTCCCTCCGCCACCACCGCCCGCCGGTTCAGCAAAAGGGTCATCAGCTCCAGCAGCCTCACCCCCACCATCTCCTCCACCGCGAATAAAACCCGGAGGCACTTGATACCTACGAGTCGCCAGCGCCACATCATCAGTGTCACTCAAAGGAACCAGTCGCACGGCATAAGACTCAATTCTCGGTTTCAAACCCGCCCGTGTAGCCACATAACGCAGAACCTCTCCAAGCGGCACATTACTCAATTTAATATCCACCGCCTGCTCATTCGCCGACGGCCCGGTTCTCGAATCGATAACTATGTTTAATCCCTTTTTGAGCGGATCAAGTTCCCGCACATCGAGTTCCTGGGCTTTTTGAACAAGAAAATCAATCACATCAACCAAGCGAGCACCTTCAAACTCGATGCTAGGAATCACGATGTTTTTCAGCTTCTCCTGAATCGCTACCGCCTGATCACCCATGCCAATATCATCCGGGTTATTGACCGTATCAGTCAAAGTCATTTGATGCGGCACCGGCAATTCCCAACTCCCTGCCACCCGTTGCAGCATTTCCGCACGAGTCTGGTTCCTCGCCGCGTTATAATAATCACTCGCCAGACGGCTCACCTGTTCCAATCCACGACGGGCGGCTTCATTGTAAGGATCCACCGCAAGAACTTGCGCGTAGCTTTTACTAGCATCATCAAAACTGCCAAGATCCACATGCCCCTGCGCCACCTTCAGCAACTGATCCACCTCGGCCGCATCTTTAATGAGCATCGGTGTGCGCGCTTTGTTAAAATAATCATCCGACTTCACCTGTCCCAACAATTTGCGCAAATCAGGTGAAATCACCCCGGCAGACAAACCGGAGTTCCTGGCAGCGGCCATAGCCTGACTGAGCATTTTCTCCGCCGCATCAAAATGCCCCTCATCCACCAACTGCCGGGCATACTTCACCACGGTTGTCTGGTAACGTTGAAAAACACCTTCTCGCAAAGAAGCACTGGCCGGTGATTGATCCAAACCCTGAAAAGCCTGCACATACAAGGGCAAGGCTTTAGCATAATCTTTATCGCGATAGGCGCGATCCGCCTCCTGGATCAAAGACTGGGAATTCCTCACCCGCGCCTGCCTCTTCAAAACTTCTTTCTGTGCCACCGCAGGCAAACCTCCATTAGCACCGGCAGCCCCTCCGGCTTCACCGCCCTCTGCCCACACTTCCTCACGAGGCAAAAACAACAATGAAATCACAGCAAGGCAAAAAAACGGAACCACTGCCCCGCTCTTCATCTCTTTCTGCTTGTCTACTTGTTTGATCACCCTTCCTCTCTATTTCCCTTGTTTGTCAAAAACCCGTATAGTAACAGACCTACCCCATCGAAAGCAACCCGCTTTCCACTTATTTTCACTTGCTACGCCCCCCACCTCTATAAATGAACACAAATTCCCGATATTGATAGGTTTCCAAACCGGGAAAGACCCTAATCAGCTTAAATTCACCCGATTTCTCCAATAACTCCAACACCGAAGCATCCTCCGCCTCCGCACTGGGGTAATTGGCCAGCACAAAATAAAACGGTCTTTTTTCGCGATCCGCCTTATCCATTAGAAAACCAATCTGCACCTTGTTGTAAGCAATCTTCATATACGGATCATAAATATCCGCATTGGTCCACCAACCTGCCGTGATCGGCACCCGCTCTTCCTCGTTAAAGGGATACACCCCCCCACGAACCAATTTGATCGCATCACGCATCGCCTGTTTTCCGATAGCCCGGTAGCGTTTGAGCGGCTTCATCACTACCGCCGCATACATGGCAATGACAGCATACAAGATGATTCGATTGCGCATCACCCCCTTACCTCCCCCCACCTGACTGCGAAAACGCAACAAGTCCGCCAATCCCAAGCCTAAAGTCATCGTTGCCACCGGAGTCAAATACGACAAATACCAGGACAACACCGTCCCCCCGTTGAGCGAATTAAGCGCAAACACCAACAAGACCGATCCCCCTGCACCAGCCAAAACCACTCGCCCCTCCATCCCGGATTTCCACCAGGCTCGAATACCCAGCAACACCAGTATCGAAACGATCACAATGCCCAAAACCATCACCACACCCGGCAACCATTTTTCAACCGCCGGGTTCCACGGATTATCTGGGTCCCCATCAAACCACGACATGCCAAAAGCCAGATAACTCATCACATCCGGCCACAATCCACTCGGCATGCCTAATTTAAAAATCCCAATCGTTTTGGTCGCTCTGGAAATTTGCGGAATACTCGGCCCCATTAATAATAGGAAAAAAACCAACGACATCACATTGGACACCACCAACGCCTTGAACGTTCGCCCATCCCATTGCCGTATCCGGGTGAGACCACCAACCCGCCCCCACTCACCCAGCATCCAAAAACAAGCCACCGCCGCATTGATCGCCAACGCATGATAAACTCCGGCCAAACAAGAATACAGATAGAGACACTGAAAAAGGGCATAAGCCATCCACCATTTCCATTGTTTTTCTTTTAATGCCCTGATCAAAAAATAAATCGCCAGCATCATCAAGCCAAACAACAGCCCATAACCACGGGCCTCGGTAGAAAATCTCACATGCCATGGATGCATCGCCAAAAAAGCAGCGGCAAAAATGCCCGCCTGGGGACGCCCCAATTCCCTTAAGACCATTGCCACCATCAAAATCGATAACAAGCCCCCCGCCAACGCCGGCAAGCGCAAAGGCAACTCATGAATCTCCCCCGGCACCCTACCGTTGATCCAGCGGTCAACGGTATAACAACAACGAGCCAATACACTGAACAACACATGATTATTGCCCTGCTTGTTGCCCCAGAAAGTCGAATCCCAGCCCTTTTGTTGATACTTCGGCAACTGCTCGGCCTCCAGATCCCAGGCAGCCCCTTTAAAGCTGCCATCAATGTAACGAATATATACATCCGCCTCATCGTTGTACAAACTCAAGTCCATGCGCGGCCAACGCACAAAAACCGCAGTCGCCAGAATCAAAAATATCCAAGCATACCACTGCAAACGATTACCCGCCTTCGTCCCCCTCCCAGCAGATTTTTCACTTTCAAAATACCAAATCTTACGGCTCAAACACAACAGCAAGGCCATCCCCCCTGCCACCAACGCCGCCCACCACAGTCCCGTGCGAATGAAATGCTCAAGTTTGATGCTTTTCCCCGCCTCCACTCGCTCTGCCATCGCCTTAGCCCAATCTCCTCCAGTGAGGCTAATAAAAACCAAACAAGCCAGTAACAACAAGCTCAGAGAAACGGCCCAAATCCGTTCCTCACGGCTACGCCCCAACAAAAGCTCTTTTAAAACCCCTGATCGGCGCGCCTCTTTTCCAGCTGTTCCCTCGTCACTCAAGATGGCCAGACTAGCACGAAAAGCTCAACAATCGACCCGTTATTCTTCACCGCTCCTCCTTCGCCCCCGCAATGATCACCCCACTCATAAAACAAAACTTTCTCGATTAACCTTTGCGCATCGCCATTCCTTCGGCCATACAACTATTATCGTTAATGGCCAGCCCCCCCACAGAATCCGAACACCCCTCCCCTCCCGAAAACCACAATGCCCGGCTTTTCATTCTCTTCCGTATCTTTTTCAGCTGCCGGTTTTACTACCCCGTTTTTGCTATTCTGTTCGTCGATTTCGGATTGAGTATCGAGCAATTTGCCTACCTCAATCTAGCCTGGGCGATTAGCATCGTCGTGCTTGAAGTTCCCTCCGGTGCTCTTGCCGATCAATTTGGACGTCGAACACTGCTCATCGCCGCCTCTGTGTTGATGCTTGCAGAAATGCTGATCCTTTGCCTCTCGCCAGTTGTCGATCTAACCAGCCTGGTCAATGATCCCACTGCTCACAAAAAAGCGGTATCGTTTCTTTTTATCATCTTTTTATTCAACCGTATCATCAGTGGAGCCGCCGAAGCGGCTGCCAGCGGAGCCGATGAGGCACTGGCCTACGATTCCCTTGCAGCAGAAAACCGCGAATGGAAATGGTCGCAGATCACCCTGCAATTGATGCGCTGGCAATCCTTCTCCTTCATTTTGGTTTCATTGATCGGCGCAGCCGTTTACGATCCCAAATTCATCAATTGGCTGGTTTCTTTTTTTGGTTCCTCCACCCGGTTTTCACAAGCCCAAACCCTGAAATTTCCAATTTCCCTCAACCTACTGATGGCCATGATCACTCTGGCTATCAGCCTGCGAATGAAAGAAAACCATCAACCCAGCGCCAAAAAACTGCCGCTGTCACTCGCCATCAACAACAGCATTCAGAAAACCTATGCAACCGGGATGCAAATCCTGCGCCACCCTGCCACTTTCATGCTCATTCTCATTGGTCTGTTTTTCGATAGCATCATCCGACTCTATTACACCGTAGGCAGCTTCTACCTTCACTTGTTGGAATATGAACCTCGCCACTTCGGCCCCATCAGCATGGCGGGATCGCTCACCGGCATCGCCGCCGCCTGGATCGCCGGACGCTTGATCCATCGCTTCCGCCCCTCTACCAATTTTTATATTGTGACTATTCTTATTTTCCTAGGCCTGCTCAGCCTGGCTTTCCCCATTCCCTACATCAGTGTGATTTTTCTGGTGCCCCTGTGGCTGGCCATGCGCTTACTACATTTTTTCATCTCGAATTATTTGAACCAAATCACCGCTTCCGAAAACCGGGCCACCGTGCTCAGTTTCAAAAGCATGAACATGAACCTCGCATACGGAGCCCTGGTTTTTTTATACGGACTGCAAAGCAAATACCTCCACAGCCAAACTGACAGCTCCCTTTTCGAACATGACCCGGAAGCTCTTGAGAGGAACGTCTTCGCCCAAGCCGTGAGCACCTGGTGGATCTACTTTGCCCTGGTCGTGATCGGCGTCTTCCTATTTCAAAAAATCAAATATGGACAAAATCTTGATGAAATGATGCTCAGCGAAGAACACCAACTCAAAAAAATGCTCTAAGGAGCCTCCTCCCTCGTTTTTATCTGTTCGCATTTATGAGATTTATCTTTCAATTACTTAAGAAATCTGTAATATCTGAGAATCTTTAGCTGTCACTGCGCTGCTACCCTATATTGTTATGGCCAACATCCTAATTATCGACGACGAAACCGGCATCCTTCAGCTGATGAGCAAAGTGTGCAAACGCCAAGGTCACACCACCTATACCTGCCTCACCGGCAAAGAGGGCCTGGAAAAACTCGACAGCGTTTCTCCCGATCTTATGATCGTCGACCTCAAAATCGGCGACATGCTCGGCTTGGATATTATTGAACACAGCCAGCAACGCCACCCCCACACCCGGGTGATCATGGTCACCGGGCACGGCAGTGTGGACTCCGCGGTACAGGCAATGAAACTCGGTGCTTTTGATTATCTGACCAAACCCTTTGAACTGGCAGATCTTCAACGCACTATCAATTTGGCGCTGAAAGAAAAAGCCCCCGGCGAAGCTCCTTCTTTGCCAACGGTGACCGACTCAAGTGAACTGGAATTTCAACTCTCTCACTCCCAATTAATCGGAGCCAGTCCAAAAATCACCGAAATCCTTACTCTGGTCGAAAAAATAGCAGACAACGACAGCCCGGTGCTGCTTGAAGGCGAATTCGGATCCGGCAAGCAAATGGTCGCCCGTCACATCCACAATACCAGCAAGCGAAATCCAGCCCCTTTCAAAACCCTGCAATGCAGCGCCTTGCCAGAGAACCTGCTGGAAGTCGAGTTATTCGGCCATCCCTCAGGTGAATCCTCCTCTATTTTCAACCGCGCCGCAGGTGGCACCGTCGTATTGGAGGAAATCAATCTGCTGCCACTACGACTACAATCCCAACTGGAACGTTATCTGGAGGAAAAAGCCGAACAGCGATTGCAATCCCCCTCTTCTGCCGAATCACATGCCCGCTTGATCGCCACCGCCACCATTTCATTGGAAGAGTGCATCCAGCAAGGTTCATTCCGCGAAGACCTCTATTACAGAATATCCATCATCCCTGTGCCCATTCCTTCATTGAGAGAGCGCAAAGAAGACATCCCCCTGCTGATCCAACACTTCCTCGATCGCCACGCCAAAACCACCCGCCAAAAAGCCTGCGAAATCGACACCTACGCGAGGAAACTTTTAGAACACTATCGCTGGCCGGGAAACGTCGGCGAACTTCAGAATGCTATTGAACGCGCCTGCTGCCTGTGTGAAAAAAACCACATCCGTCCTATTGACCTGCCACCGAAGATCGCCCAGAAACTCGAGCTGAGCAGCGGCGAGCAACAAGTTTCGCAAAGCATCCCACTTGGAGAATCCCTTTCCGACTACATTCGCAAACAGGAGCGCACCTTTATCCGCGAAACCCTCAAGTTCAATGGAGGTTCGCGCGAAAAAACCGCTGGCATGCTCGGCATCAGCATCGCTACCCTCTACCGTAAAATGGGCTTGAAAATTGAGCGCGAAAAAGCCCTCAGTTGAAGCTCTCCGATATTAGCGCTCCAGACTATTTTTAGCAGAGTTACCCCCCCGGCTTCAATCCGCCCCGTCAGCATACAGCAGATCCTTCTGCCATTTGAGCAGCAGATCCGACGGTTTATCATCCCTATCGTCAGCGGTAAGCTGCTCTAACACCGAGCGCGACCCCATCAAAGTGGCATCGATACCCAATTGAGCCGCGATACCGTTTCTTCGTGATCGCAACGATTGGAAAGCCGATTCATTCACCTTGAGCCGCTTGCCCGAACGCTCGGGGCGTTTTTCAGGCCAATCCGCCTCAGCCACTTCACTTGCCGCCGCCACCGCATCAGCCAAACGCCGCGCGGCTCCAGAACGAATGTAATGCGGAGGCTCAACTACCTGCCCGCTGCCCAGCTGGTTCACCATCTGCATCAACTGGGCATTGCCAAGAAACTTAAAAGCCGGACGGTCCAGCCGTCGACACTCATCATCACGCCACAACCACAACGCATGCAGATACATCAATTCTTGATGGGAAAGTTTCCCCCATCCATTGATCCGCCACGCATCGTCTTTCGGACGCTCTTCCCTTTGCAACACATCCCGCCTCGCCGCACGACAACTCTCCTCAAACCAATGCAGTCGATCCACCTCTTTTAATCTTTCAATCAGCTTCGCCCCCATGGTTAACAAATAACGCACATCGTTATAAGCGTAAGTCACCATCTTATCACTCAAGGGACGCCTCCCCCAATCCGCCTTCTGCGATTGTTTGGACAATACCACCCCGAACTCCGATTCAATCAAACTGCCCAGACCAAATTTATCCGCCCCGGTTAATCTCGCCGCCGTTTGTGTGTCCCAAATATTCTTAGGCACAAAACCAAAAGTCTGCAGAAACAGCGCCATGTCGTAATCCGCGCCATGCATCCACACCCCTTCGGCTTCATCCAAATAATGCATCAAAGGCATCAAATCCTGCCGACTCATCGCCAACGGATCGATCAGCACCATTTCATGTGGAGTCGCAAATTGAATCAAGCACAACTTGGTCTCATACGAATGCATGCTGTCAGCTTCGGTATCCACCGTGCACCAAGTCTCCCCCCTGTCACGAAGCCGACCCACCAGGTCCAAAACCTGTTGCCCTTGGTCGATGTAGCTTTCCGGCAAGTCGGTCACCAACTCCACTGGAGCCACCTGCAACCATCTCAACAATTCCTTGCCTGTTTTTGCTACTTCTGCCATCACCACTTCATTTTACATTTCCCTCATCGCAGTCCCCGCAATAACAACTCGGCATTAGAACCGGTAAGCTTGATATTTTTGATCAGAGTTTCCATCGCCTCACCGGCTGGCATTTGTGCCAATTGGCGTCTCACCCCATTCACCCGTTTATGTTCTTCGGGGTGGTAAAGAAGCTCATCCTTACGAGTTCCCGATTGCAAAGAATGAATCGCAGGAAAAACTCTTTTTTCGGCCAATTCACGATCCAGATAGATCTCCATATTGCCCGTGCCTTTGAATTCTTCAAAAATCACATCATCCATCCGGCTGTCCGTTTCGACCAGACAAGTCGCCAGAATAGTCAAACTTCCGCCTTCTTCCACATTCCGTGCGGCACCAAAAAACTTCCTTGGTTTTTCGAGAGCTTGTGTATTCAGTCCACCACTCCCCGTGCGGCCTTTGCCTGGCATGTTCGCATTATGCCCGCGCGACAGTCGGGTCAGACTATCCAACAAGATCACCACATCCTTACCCATCTCCACCAGCCGCTTGGCACGCTGGGCGACCATTTCCGAAACCTGCACATGGCGCTTAGGCGACTCGTCAAAAGTGGATGCATAAACCCGGGCATCAACTGTTTCCTTGAAATCCGTCACCTCCTCGGGACGCTCGTCCAACAACAAAATGATTAATTCAACCTCCGGGTGATTTTTCTGAATCGATACCGCAATGTCTTTCAGCAAAATAGTTTTACCCGCCCGCGGAGGAGCCACGATCAATCCGCGCTGACCTTTACCCAAAGGAGCAACCAAATCCACCACCCGCGACGATGCGGATTCCGTATCCTTGTGCTCCAGAATCAAACGTTCTGAAGGGAACAAAGCCGTCAGTTTATCAAAAGGAACCGGAGTTTTCCATTTATCCTCTTCAACTCCCTCGATGGTCAATACAGATTCCAAAGATAGAAACTTCTCCCGATCACGCGGAGCTCGCACCACCCCTTTGATTAAATTACCCGGCTTAAGTTCGTATTGCCGGATAAATGAAGGCGAGACATACACATCATCCACATTGGGCATGAAACTCAATTCCGGCCATCTCAGGAAACCGTAGTTTTCCCCATTATAATCCAACACCCCTTCCGCTTCGATGCGCGTACCATTGCGTCCAAAAAAAGTGAGTATTTCAAAAACCAACTGGTGCTTCGAACGCACTCCAGCCACCCGCAAAGCAAGCTTCTGTGCCTCCGCTTGCAACTCGGCTAGCGAGTGTTTTAAAAAAACATTCAAATCGACCAAATCAGGTACCTCCACCTGCGGTTTTTCCGGTTTATCGGCCTCATCAGCCGTATCAGCGTCACTAGTCATTCACCTACCTTTTTTATCAATCCATGCTTTTAACAAATACGCCTGTTCGGTCAATTCTTCAACACCGGCGTCATTCCAAATCACTTGCTGCGCTCGAGATATTTTTTCCTCCATCGATAACTGAGCCTTTAATATCAACTCTATCACGTCATCAGCCAAAGCCCTACGTTCTCTCAAGCGCTGCCGTTGCGACTCCAAAGAAGTCGCGACTACCACATCGGTGTCACGTTGTAGAGAAAAATCAACCTCATATAACAAAGGAACCTCAAACAATAAATACGCCGGAGGCTCATCCCTAGCCGCAACCTCTCGCTTCATCTGCTCGGCAGCCGACAATACCCGAGGGTGCAAAAGCGCCTCCAGGCGCCTCCTATCGTCATCACAAGCAAACACTCGCTCACGCATAACTCCCCGGTCCAGGTTGCCATCTGAATCAAATACCCCTAGTCCGAAAAGCTCTTTCAGTTCGAGTAAAACCTCTGAATCTTTCAACAGGGCATGCACACAACGGTCACAATCAAAACGCTCTACAGCCGAAGCTGAACCCAAACCCGCCAGATCAACAAACAGATCGGAAAAAAGCGATTTTCCGCTAGCTACTCCTCCCGTGACGGCTAAAACAAACATATCAAACCCCAAGTAACATGCTCCGCTTCATCCAAGCTGCATGGCCCTCTGAACAATAAAAAAGGGGCTGATCACTCAGCCCCTCTTTGGTTAACTCTAAAAATAATACCGATCTGTTCACCGCAGTGAACTCATGGCTGGCCTATTTGGTGAAACCGCCGCCCAAGCCTACCGGCCCAATCACTTCAACCGGAGGTCTAGGTGCCAATCCAGGAACCTGCATGTCCAATGGAGCACTGTCATCTTTATCCGATACCGGGATGTGGTATCTGGCACCAGCAGGATCCATGATCACCGCTTTCACGAATATCGTGAGGTTACGCTTCAAGTGCTGCTCCGAGCTGGAGCGAAACAAACGTCCTACCAAAGGCAAATCACCTATCAATGGAACCTTGTCCTCCACATCCTGCACATCCTCACGCATCAGGCCACCAATGGCCACTGTCTGCCCATCCCAGATTGTCACCTGCGTGGTCACCTTGCGAGTTGCAAAAACAGGCATCAAGATACGGTTAGTCGTCAATAAAGTCTGTCTCCCTGTGATCGGGTTAGTGCTACCCGAGAAAATGGGCGTTCCATAGTTGATGAAACCATCAAACTCGACCACTTCAGGAGAAAGGCTCAAATCAATCGTGAACTCATCCGCACCCAGAACTGGATCAACCTCCAGAGTCACCCCTGTATTACGGGTTTCAAACGCAGTTGGATTGGCCGGAGTCACAGGACTATTACTGCCTCCGCCACCTGGGGCAAGACCTCCACCTCCAGTCGAGCCAATCTGATTCGGAATTTCCGGTGGATCATACTCGGTTGGGTAGATGAATTCTCTGATCACCTCGATTTTAGCACGCTGGCCACTACGTGCCATCACACTTGGAGCAGACATCAAATCGACCCCTTTTTTCTGCGACAAAGCGCGAATCACCATTTGGAACTGAGGATCAGTAAAAACACCGGCTATCCCGAAAACCCCGGGAGCTTTCGACAGCTCCGTGCTGGAAGTAATGATGTCGTTCGAGTTGGCAATCAAACCACTGATACTGTCCGTCGCCAGAGCCAAATCGCCACTACGGTTACCTGCAGTGATTGGGTTTCCACCCACTGGCGCAGAAGCTCCAGGAGCGTTAAATGGATAATCCCCTTGGTTGGTAGGAACTCCGTTACCATCAGTTCCACCAGCACCAAACACTTGGTTCCCTCCCATATTGAATCCTCCCATCAACCAGTCAAAGCCCAGCTCATCAGTATTATTCTGAGCGATTTCGATAAACTTGGAAGTGATATAGATCTGCTTCTCGGCCTTACCTTTAATCGACTCGATGTAAGCCTCAATCAATTCAATCTGATCCTGCGTATTACGAACGATCAATTGTGAAGTCCCTGGGTTGTATATCGCACTGGTTCCCTGGGCAAAAGTCACCCCAGCTTCCAACAGGATATCCTTGGCTGTGCGTCTTCTCTTGGGGCCTGCTCCGCCACCGCCACCTGCATCATCTGCAAAAGGGTCGGCTGCCGCGCCACCACCGTCATCGCCACCACCGCCGCCAGCTGACAAGAAAGTAGGAGGCACCACATATACATTGGTGAACAAATCCGTATCCGGTGTGGACAATGGAATGATCAGCACAGCGTGAGGTTCAACTTTATACTTCAAGTTAGCCATCGAAACCGTGTATTTAAGAGCCGTGACCAATGGCACATTGGAGAGCTTCAACGTAACCGGGGCATCTGCGGCTCCGCCGCCGCCGCCGCCGCCAAATCCACCGCCACCGCCGGCAGCATCATCAAATCCGCCGCCGCCGCCATCTGCCGCAGGAGCTGCTGGTGCCGCTCCGCCACCACCATCTGCTTGAAGAATAAAGTTGATTCCCTTTCTAGTAGGATCATTCTCTCTCACATCAAGCTCCACACTTCTCTCTTGCAGGAAAGTCAATGCGTCCTTCAACGGAGTGTCTTGGAATTCCACACTAGGAATAATGATATTCTTCAGTTTATCTTCGATATAAGCCACTTGATCCGCACCGTTATCAACTGCAACCGGCCCGATTTCCATATTTCCACGGATTCTAGTAGGTACTGGCAACTCCCAACCTGCAGCTACCTGCTGGAGAAATTCAGCGCGAGCATGATTACGTGCCGCATTGGCATAATCAGTTTTTAACCGGGCATTTTCTTCCAATCCACGACGTGCCGCTTCATTGTATCTATCATCATTCAATGCACCGAAATATTCCGTTTCTGCGCGATCATAGTCTCCTAGATCCATCGCTCCCTGCGCGGTTTTCAACGCCATTTCCACACGGCGGACTTTCGCCAGATACTCTGGCGTCATGGCTGGCGAATAATATTCAGGATCATTCAACTGCTCGAGCAGTTTTTTCGCTTCAATATTGTCAGGATCCACCGTGGGAGCCAATACGTTCTCGATCAACTGAATCGAATCCGCGTAACGTCCCTCTTCAGCACGCTGGCGAGCTAGTTTCACACTCGCGTTCGCAAAAGACCGGGTGTAGGCATCGTGCCTGTCCTTCGTCATCGGCGCATCAGGCAAGAGATCCAAAGCCGCCTTAAATTCACGGATAGCACCTTCAAAATCACCGTCAGCCAGCAATTGAGATCCACGAAGCGCTGCTTCGTCTGCTTTCCTGACTCGTTCCTGCAAGCGGATCACATAGCGGCTGGCCACTCCTGGCGCGCCACCAACTCCACCGCCGGCAGCACCGCCACCCGCTTCTGCATGAACCTGTGAACCCGTCACAAATACGGAAGCCATGACACCTGATAAGGCGGCAAGCTTCACACTTCGTCCGATTCGATTATTACCTTTGCTGTATTTCAACGCGCTTTTCATGTTTATAAAAAAATCACAACTCCACTACCACAATTGGTAGCAAAGTCATTGTTTATATCAAAATTGTCACTAAAAGTCTACTTTCTAAGCTTAATTTCTTTCTTAACTTCTTTGCCAGGCTCAGATTCGAAGGAGATTACCGCTTTTTCGGCATCAATGTCAATGAGTTTATACTCTGTTTCAGGATCAATTGGCAAACGGAAGATCTTCCCCTTCTGCACATAAAACTCGTCAGTGGGAGGATCCAGCGTCAATTTGAGCTCCGCAAAGTAAGTCGGGATAGTTTCTTTAACCCGTCTCACCAGCTTAACCTGGCGTCCATCAGGCAGATAAGTGATCGTCAATTCCGACGCATTCACGTTAATCCCCAATCTATTAACCGCTTGTTTTTTATCAAACTTATCAATACGGAACTTATTATCAGGAGAAGTTTCCCCCTTACGCATAATGAAGGTTCCCCGCTTCACGCCACTACTGGGGTGACGGATAATCTGGTAACGCTCCTCATCCGGTTGGGCAGCAAACTCCAGGATATAGTTTTTCTGACGTCGCGCGATGAGAATGAGTTTGCCCGCAAAAGACGGGTGAGAAGAAGCGTCTCGTGGCAAGGTTTTGGCATGCCACTCCTCCAATGAAGAAAAGCCGTCTTCATCCGGATCCTGCTCCAGAACATTGGAACTCAAAAAATTAAGCTCGTTGTCAAGCAACCACTGATTACTAACAGGAGGTCTGATTTTTTCAGCATTAGGATCCGTCATATCGATCAGCTTACCCTGAACCTCAACAATGGTGATAGATTTAAACAGCGGAATTGGCCGGGGAGGACTACCGATTTCTGGCAAAGTCCACAGTAGTTTTTGCTCCACCAATTGGCTTGAGGCCACCACTATTTCTGTGTCCATTTCAGGCATTTCATTGCTCGGCACCACCGAGGTGATTTCAAACTTACTGCCGTAAGCGGTGCTCTGCCTGATATAAGATTGCGCAAAAAACACGGTGACCAATGCCACTGCAATCAAAACCACTTTTTCCCATTGTTTGGAAATATCCATCTTACTTTATTACCCTTTAAATCTTATCGATCGTTTTTCACCCGCTCACGTCAAGCCCGGTGATCAATTTTTTGGCATTTGCCCTTTTTTCATGTTTTCCTTTCCCGATGCCTTTGCCGAAGCATCAGCAAACCTCACCAAGTCAATCACCATGAATACTCTCAATTTTTCACTTCCCAATAAAATCCGTGCATCACTGCTCTGCAATTCAAAGCCCCCATTCTCCCTCATCCAGTCAACTTGCCCAGGCACATCCAGATCGGGTGGAATTTTATTGATCAAATCCTGAGGTGCTTCAACCCCAGCAGCATTCACGTAACGGGGAGCATTGCCACCGTCTTCCCCCTCACCCTTGACCAAACCATCCTTGGAGCTGTTATCCACTCGCAAAGCCCGCAGGATGAAAAAATACTTATCATCGTTGGTGATTTGATTCACCAATTTCACAAAAGCCGGGTGCTTGGTCTCAAACGTCAAACTCACGGGGTACTTGGCAGTCACGGCCGAACTGTCAATAGCCGCATCTTCTCCCGGCTTCCCTCCTTCTGCTCGCTCTTCAGGCAATAGCTCACGATCCAGATTGATCAATTCACTCACCCCAGCTTCAACAAGCACATTCAAAAGATACTCAATCGCTCCCAGCTGATAATCAAGCAAAGGCACTGCTTTGATATCCGGCGGAGTAGTTCGATAGGCATCCATCGCCATGTAGAACTCTTTTTCCTCGGTAATTTTAAGCCCCTTTTTCTTCGCCAGAACCTTAAACGCTTCAATTTTAGCTTTTAATATCTGCGGAAACTGCCGGTCGTCGATGTTGCTGTTAAGCGGTTGTTGAAATCGATCCAAGTTATTAAACAGCTGCTGAATCTTTCCATCGTAATCCTTTACCTGCTTCGCGATTTCCCCCAGGTTCTCTTCGTTTGGATAAGGTTTACTGCGTTTCAAACGTTTGAGAGCCGTGCGGCGCGTATTAAACTCGCCCCCCGCTTCATTGTAAGAATTGTAACCTTGATAACAATAGAATCCGGCTGCGCCCAACAGGACGGCCGATACGATTCCAAATACGATATAAAATTGATTCCCCTTCATCAAATCAAACAAACTTGCACAAAATTATTTCTTAAAAGAGATTTGATAAGCCTCGGGCAATGGCAATATCATCTCCCATTTCCAGGCATACTTACTGCCTCCAGCTCCCGATTCCACTTCTCTAACGATATCCTTCACAGTCAATCCTTCCAAAGCAAAAAGCTCTGATTTCATCAGCCCGTCCAAATAGTCATAAACCACTTTGGGGCCACCTTCGTTCTCCCGATACAAACCCCGGATATGAAGCGTATCGATCATTTTTTTCCCTCCTTGCTCCCCGTCTGCAGTCGAAGGATCAACTCCAAGCTCGGAAAGCTCATACAAATCCTCGATCACCGGCTGGCCTTCAGCCATCGGCTCGATCATCGTGATCCACATCAGATCACTGTTCATGCGCTGGCTCAAGTCATTAAACAAACTCGCCCAGTAAGTTCGAGCATAAACCGCGTCCGTATAAGGGCGCTTGGTCGCCTCCAATTCGGAGAGCTTATCCTTCCAAACCTGTATTTCCCCATCGTAGCCAGTCAACTCCTCTACGTCAGTTCGCAGAGCTTCCGTCTGCGCATTGGCGATGCCTGCCGCTTGATTAAAATAAAAGCCCAAGGCACCCACCACCAATACGGCGGCCGCAGTGGCCATGATCAAATAAGGTTTACGCTTGTTTAATTCATGCTCCGCAACCACTGATTCCGGTACCAACTCGAGCTCCAATGGACACTCTCCCGCTTCGCGCAAGGCGATGCCAACCAATTCCCCGGAAACATGAGCCTGACTAACCAAAGCCTCGCGATCCACACCGCTGCCCAGGGTCACATTGCGAAAAGCGTTAAAATAATCGATCGGGATACGTAGTTTTTCTGCAAAAAACTCGCGCAGGAATGGCAAAGCCGCACTCGCACCACACAGCAAACCAACCTCAGGAGCGTCCCCCCCTTGCTGACTGCGATAAAAGTTCGTCGTCCGCATGATCTCTGAATGCAGCCGAGTCAGCGTATTGCGGATCACTTTGGAAACTCCGGCGATCACCGGGTCTTCATGGTCGGCATAAGCCCCGCCCAAAGCCACAAAACCATCAGTGACCTTGCGTTGCTCCGCTTCATCATAAGACACATTGAACTCTTTGGCGATCGCTTTGGTGATGTCTCCACCGCCAATTTTGATCGTGCGAACAAATACCCCTTTAGGCCCACAATAAATCAGGTTGGTGGTCTTGGTCCCGATATCAATCAATAAAGTGGTGCCTGTAATATCCGAGTAATTAAAACGATAAGCGTTGTAGATCGCCATCGCAGATACTTCCACTCCCGTGGTTCTCAAACCAGCAGCAGAAACAGAATCATCAATAATATCCAGCTCCGTCGATTTCACCGCAGCCAAGACCACATCGACCTCAGCCCCGCTGTCCTTACCCATGAGCTGGTATCCCCAGGTCACTTCATCAATTGGAAAAGGCACATTCTGCTGGGCTTCGAATCCAACAATCTGATCCACTTGATCCACATCCAACGGCGGCAACTTCACAAAACGAATAAAAACCGGCTGACTGGTGATCGAATAACGAACCGCCTTGCCCTTGATTTTTAAATGAGAAGCCACACTCGTCAGCGCCGCCTGCACAGCTGCTGGAGGAACCTCTTCCCCCGGAGTTTCTTCAACATGATGACGCTGGAGCTGCAATCCCCCGCGCCCTGTCTCTGCAAAGACAGCGGCGGATACATTTTGCGAACCAACGGTAACGGCGATCAGTGACTTTTTATCAGCCATCAAGTGTAATATATAAAAGTGCGAAAATGATGAAATTAACCTTTAGATCCGTCAGCCCGTATTAACGTCCCTCCTTCACATCCGCATAACGATCAATCCAAAGAAGACCAAAGGGCGTTTTTTCTTTACTCAGAATGCCCTGCTCGGCTGACAAGCTCTCCCACCAGCGCCCTTTACCTCCGGTTGAGTCTACTCCTATCACCCGTCCATTATATGAAATTTCTACCGCCACCGCATTGATCGCGCTTTTTTGGAAGCCTCTGTATTTCCCAGTAAGCTTCCCTAAGGTGGTTGGCGACACATAGATAGCCGAGTACAACTTATCCCCTTCCAGCATATTCACATGAGTGACGTCCCCCATCAGCAAACGAGTATTGCCGTCCTCTCCTTTTACCGCAATGTAATAACGGAACTGCAAATTATCTACAACACCCTCTTTGTTCCCAGCTTTCACTTCAAACTCAACTTCCACTTCCAGCCAAGTTTTCTGTTGCGGGATTTTTTTGGTCTTTACTCCGCCTGCCGCTTCAAAAACAGGTGTGGGTTGTAGCTCCACCTCAATCCTTTTCACCTTCACCGCTGGCTGACCTTTCTGAGCCACCGCTGGAGATATCATTAAAAAAACACCGATCAAGGCCACTGCAAATTGTATTCCACTTTTCATATTCTCGTTCCGTTTAAAAATGCTACGGTCAATTCCTCACTGAAGTCAGATGACAAGTTCACCATCTTCTCCGTGCGAGCACTCCTTTTAATCCAATTTCATTGCTTTTGGCAATACTAAACTTTCCTTATTTGCACTTATTTGCACTTTTGTTCCACAAACTTCAAGCACACCACGCCTCCTCTTTTTCGCTTTTTTGTCTACTCGTATGCTGGAGCACCTTGGAAATATCCTGCCACCATGATGATTCCCTCATCAAAACCCGCTTATGATTCCCCTTTCAGCAGGACTTCAGCCCAGACGCGTAACCTCTTGCCGATTCAATAAATCAAATGCTCCGGCAAATTAAAAGCGTTTTTGATCAGATTGATCTCCGGAACTTCACCGTCCGTCAGCAAAATCTCCACTATATCAAAACGAAACAAAATCTCTGGGTGATCCAATAACCGCAACCACTCCAAGGCTCCGCGAACAATTAACAATTGTTTCTTTTTATTCACCGCTTCCGCCGGTCGACCGTAAGCGAGAGTGCTTCGTGTTTTGACCTCGATAAAAACCAGAGTATCGCCATCACGGCAAATCAAATCTATCTCCCCACCTTTGGGAGCACGGAAATTCCGGTAAAGGATTTTCATCCCTTGCTCTCTTTTCAAAAAAGCCGCCGCCTGCCGTTCTCCAAATTTCCCCACTGCCTGCTTCCACCGCCCCTGCTCCGTGGCTCCGCCCCCCACACCTGGCAACAAATCACTGAACACCACCGGTCGCCGCAGCGACGGGAGCAAAGCTCTTTCGATGAATCGCACAAGGCCCATACTGCTTCAGTCCCTGTAAGTGTTTTTTAGTGCCGTAACCCTTGTGTTGCTCAAAACCATAACACGGAAATTGTATCGCATAGGCTCTCATAAGGCGATCTCTTTCCACTTTTGCGATGATACTCGCCGCCGCGATCGACATGCTCAGGGAATCCCCCTTGATCACTGCTCGATGCGGCACCGGCAAGCCCTGCACTGGGAGACCATCGACCAAAGCCGCATCAGGTCTCACCGACAGAGCTTCAAGCGCACGCGCCATCGCCAGATAAGTTGCCTGCAGGATATTGATCTGGTCAATCTCTCCCGCCTCAGCCAAGCCCCATCCCCATATAACCTCCTTGTCAGCGATCAGATCCTCATACACTTTTTCCCGCAGACTTTCGCTGAGCTTCTTGGAGTCATTCACCCATTCATGATAAAAGCCCTCAGGTAAAATCACCGCCCCCGCGGTAACCGGCCCCGCCAAAGGGCCGCGCCCCGCTTCATCAATACCCGCCACCAAACGATGCCCGCTGGTTTGCATTTCTTTTTCCAGTGAAAAATCCGGCATCTCCCCTTTCCTATAAACAAAATCAGGCGACCGAGGCCGCCTTCATTCATTATTTAAAACTGTCCGCTTTAGCTTTTGCGTTGCTGCGGGCGGGCTTTCACCTGCATCGCTTGCTTGCCTACGCGGTCACGCAAATAGTTCAATCGAGCGCGACGCACTTTGCCGCGTTTGATCACTTCGATTCTTGCCAGTTTGGGCGAATGAATCTGGAACACACGTTCCACTCCTTCTCCGTTGGAAATTTTGCGGATGGTGAAAGCCTGATTCAAGCCGGATCCACGACGTCCCAAAACGATACCCTGGAAGATCTGGATACGTTCTTTTCCGCCTTCTACCACGCGCAAATGCACTTTCATGGTGTCCCCTGCTCCGAATTCAGGAAGATCCTGCTTCATCTGTTCCTTTTCAATCTTATCAATGACCGTGCTCATGGTATCTTCCTTTTATATAAAAACTAATCCTCCCAACTGCGTGGAAGGGCGCTACCCTACTCACAAAGCTACCGGACGCAAGAACAAAGCTGGCGATATAAGAAATTTGAAACATTTGGTTGCACCTTCCGTATCTCAGCATAAAGTCACGCACTTTCCAATCCCTCGGATGAACTCATATTCAGCCGTAGATTTTGGAGCGGTAGTTCAGTTGGTTAGAACGCCGGCCTGTCACGCCGGAGGTCGCGGGTTCGAGTCCCGTCCGCTCCGCCACTTCTAAGACGATCAAATAGAAGTTGGCATCCCATGCACCACAATAATTTCAAAGGACACTTGTCCTTAACACTAAAAGGCTTCACA
>JAJRVS010000036.1 GCA_024277195.1 Verrucomicrobiota bacterium
ATCGAGCTACAGGGCTTTTTCATTTGCCATGACTTATCAAGTTTACGTTTCATCTAGATTTATCGGATAAGCCCCTTAGAAAACTTCCGCCCCTTCACTCCCCACCCTTCACTCCCCACCCTTCAACCACTCATCGCTCAAATCCACAAGCAATCGAAAATTTGCGTAAGTAACCCCAATTTGGGCCATTCCTTGTTTCATCTAATCTTGCCCCCTCTTTTCTGACCCTTTACCGATTTATCACCGTCACAGCGGCTATCAAACATCTAGGATTACGAGCCGGCAAGTTCCGATTTCAGCTCATCAAAGAAAGTGACCCGCCCGGTTGACACATCATAAAATCCTCCCACCAACTTGACTCGCCCCGCTTTGATCAGCTCTTCGATTTTATTACTATTCGAGCGAATTCTCTGCATGGTTTTAAGAACATTCAGCTTGGAAACATAGTCAGCAAAATCCTCATCCGAAAAATCAGATTTCTTCCCGTCTGCTATTTCAGAATCCACAATTTCTGCAATAGGCTTAACAATACTATCGAGATTATCACAACCGGTGAACTGTAGAGCATTGGTTTTCTCCGCGACCAAGTTGATCGTGGAAGTAATAGCTCCACACTTCGAGTGCCCCATCACCACGATCAATTTAGCTCCCGCAACCGCACAACCATACTCCATGCTACCCAACAGCTTGTTGGAAACAATGTTGCCCGCTACTCGAACACTAAATAGATCTCCCAATCCCATATCAAAGATTTTTTCCGTTGCCACCCGGGAGTCCATGCAAGAAAGCACAACCGCCAAGGGGTGCTGTCCTTTGGTATTAGCCAAAACCTGACGGCGGAAATCCCGCAAAATAGGCTCCCCCTCAAGAATTCGCTGATTCCCTTTTTTCAGCAGTTCCAGCACTTCCTCCGGCGACAGGCGCTCTTGCACCTCCTTGGTGGGAACTTCGACATAAGCGATGTGCTCTTCGAATTCGTATTTATCTTCGAAGCCCATCAAGCTAAGCTGTATATCATGAGCTGGGGCGATTTCCTCTTCAAACTCACGGAACAAATCAAGAATATCCGAATCAATATAATCCGTCCGACGTGCATCGAGCACCACATGACTGCCTTTAGGAAAACCATGCAAAGTTTTCATCAGGGACGCACGGTTCAAGAAGCTGATTTGACTGCCTAGTTTGATCCGAATCACATCGGTATCCAGATGCTTCTCATAGATAATGAAAGGAGCACATTTGAGATTACTGTAAAGAATAAATCCAATGGACACTACCAACCCGATGCATATACCAATAAGCAAATCAGTAAACACAATGGCAACAACCGTTATCACAAACGGAAGAAATTGATTACTCCCTTCCTTCCACATTTGCTTGAACAAAGAAGGTTTGGCCAACTTCAATCCGGTCACCATCAACACCGCTGCCAAGCAGGAGAACGGAATGAGATTCAGCAGCCCTGGGGCCAATAGAATCATCACCAGCAATAATAAACCGTGAATAAAACTGGTCATCCGGGTTTTGCCTCCGGCATCTATCCCCACCGAACTTCGAACCACAACCGAGGTGACAGGCAGCCCCCCTATTATTCCACAAACCATGTTACCCACCCCCTGGGCAATGAGCTCCCGGTTAGGTGGAGACACACGCTTTTGGTGGTCAATTTTATCCACCGCCTCCAGATTGAGCAAAGTTTCCAAAGTAGCCACGATGGCCACTGTGATAGCAGCGATCCATACTGGTGATGCAGAAAGGACGGAGAAATCAGGCCTGCTTAGAGAAGTTTTCAAACTTTCCAACGAGTTGATAGTTGGGATTTGTACCAAGTGGGATTCACCAATAGCCCAATAGCCCCCCATTTGCCGAAGCACAAGCACCCCGGCAATGCCTCCTCCGACAATGACCAGGGGAGCGGGCAGCGAAAGTTTATTCAATTTTAATTTATCCCAAAAAAGCAGCAAGGCCATGGAAACAAAACCAATGAGAGTCGCACCCGGATGAATATGAAAAAACGAAATGACGATTTCCGTGAAAGTATTCTGCTCATCCCTTTGCAAAAACCCCATATCTCCGAGCCAATCCATGTCATAACCAATAAGGTGAGGAATTTGTTTTAAAATTAGAATGATACCGATGGCTGCCAAAAGCCCCTTGATCACATTCGAAGGAAAAAAAGCGGCCAATGAGCCTGCCTTCAACACCCCTATAGTAATTTGCAAAACACCCGCAATGATAATGGCCGGCAAAAAGGCCTCAAATGACCCCAAATCAGAAATTTGACTAGCCACAATAGCCGTTAATCCCGCAGCAGGACCACTCACACTGGTATGCGAACCGCTGATCCAAGTGATAATCGTGCCGCCGACAATTCCCGCAACTATGCCCGACATCAAAGGAGCTCCTGATGCCAAAGCGACTCCAAGGCACAACGGTAGAGCCACTAGAAAAACCACCAATCCAGCCGAAAGGTCACTAACAAGTGTTTTTACGTAATTCGGAGATCCTTGAGTTTGGGAGTTTGTTGTCATTGATGCTGCAAAATCGTGATCATAATAGGATTGGTTAAATTGCCAAGTCCAAACATCACGGATCCACTACAGATGGAACTAAAAACCCCTTCCACCGCTCCTCCAAAAACGTCTTACCTACTCGATCCGGATGAATTATTATGCGGAAATCAAAGCGTATTTTTTTTTCCGCCTCCAGCGTAAATGGACCTTCAAATAGAGGCGCGTGATGGAACTCATGAGGCAGCGCAGCCACATGCCAGGGGGACGGATGACGCAGATTGCCTGGACGATCCATAATGACCACCCCTCCGTTTTTTCCATCCTTCCGATCCAGATACAAATCCACCCAGCGAGCCGGCTTACCATGCATC
>JAJRVS010000037.1 GCA_024277195.1 Verrucomicrobiota bacterium
ATGCCCTTTCAGCCGATCAAGTGAAACTGATTCGTCAATGGATCAGCAAAGGCGCCGACTGGCCCGAGCAGCTTGTGCTGCGCGAACAATCCAAGGGCGACAAATCCTGGTGGGCCTACATCCCGCTCTCAAACAAAAAACCTCCCACCACTACCAAGCTCCCTGCTGAATGGAACAAAAGCCCGATCGACCGTTACATTTTTGCCGGACTGGCAGAAAAAAAACTTCAACCCAACCCGCCGGCTGACCCTCATGCCCTTATCCGCAGAGTGACCTACGACCTCACCGGACTGCCTCCCACTGCAAAAGAAATCGATACTTTTGTCAACGACTCCAGCCCCGCAGCCTACCGCAAACTTATCGGCCGCCTGCTGGCCTCTCCCGCCTATGGCGAACGCTGGGGTCGTCACTGGTTGGACGTCGTTCGTTTTGGCGAAAGCATCGGCTTTGAGCGTAACGGCATCATCGACAATGCCTGGCCTTTCCGCGACTACGTGATCAAATCATTCAACGACGACAAACCCTTCGACCAATTCACCTTGGAGCACCTCGCTGGCGATGTCATCGCTCCCGACAACCCGTCCGTCGAAGTCGGCACGACTTTTCTCGTTTGCGGTCCTTTTGATAATGTAGGCAATCAGGATCCGGTTCAGAAAGCTCAGATCCGTGCCAATACGATTGATGAAATCATCCGAGCCACCGCAGAAGCCTTTTTAGCCACCACCATCGGTTGCGCACGCTGCCACGATCACAAATTTGATCCCGTTCTGCAGGAAGATTATTACTCGCTATACGCTACCTTCGCCGGAGTTAAACATGGCGCCCGAGTCATCGCTCCCGCCAAAGATATAAAATCCCGTGCCGATCAATTAAAGTTACTCATAGATAACAAAAACAAACTCACTAAGGAAAAAAGCGATCTAGAAAAAGCCATCATGGCACGCGCAGAAAAAAAGGCAGCCACGTATGATGCCGCTTACACTCGCCCCTCAACCAACCGTTATGGCACCGAAGAGACCTTCACTCCGATCAAAGCCAAACACCTACGTTTTATTTCCGAAGGCTTGGATACCAATGCCAATGTCAGTTCCGGATTCCGCCTCGATGAATTCGAAGTCTGGACGGCTGAGCCATCACCTCGCAATGTTGCCCTCGCCTCCAACGGAGGAAAAGCTGATGGCAAAAGCCGTATCGCTGGTGATTTTGATGGAGCCTACAGCGCCCAACTGACGATCGACGGCAAATTCGGCGCACGCTGGGTCGCCTCCGCGCCAATTCTCACCATTACCTTCGCAAAACCTGAAAGCATCCGCCGCGTGCTGTTCTCCAGTGACCGCCTCAAACAACTCAAAAAACATCAGAAAACCACCTTCGTTGGTGAATACCGTATCGAAGTTTCCAGCGATGGAGAAAGCTGGACGCAAGTCGCTAACTCCCATGACCGTAAAGCAGCCACCCCAGCCCAGCGAATCAAACGTTTTCTCAATCTAGAAACCAAACCTGATGAAAAAAAGCGCCTTGCTGCCCTTTCCACTGAACTCAGAAAAACCGCAACCGCCATCACCGCTCTTCCAACTCCCCCCTCCTGGTGGGTCGGTCAGTTTGCAGAGCCTCCTGAAAAAAACTTCCAAGTCTTCATCGGCGGCAGCCCGCAACGACCGGGTGCCAGCGTCCTCCCAGCCAGTCTCTCCACCTTGAGCCAGGTGGCACCCTCCTATCGATTAAAAAATGAAACTCCGGAAAAAGATCGCCGTCTGGCTTTGGCCAAATGGATCGTCAACCAAGACAATCCGCTCACCCCACGGGTGCTCGCCAACCGCCTGTGGCACTACCACTTTGGCACCGGTCTGGTAGATACTCCCAGTGACTTTGGATACATGGGATCCAAACCCACCCACCCCGAACTGCTTGACTGGCTCGCCCGTCGAATCCATCAAACTGGCTGGCGACTGAAAGATGTGCACCGCGACATCCTGCTCTCCCAGACCTACCGACAATCCTCAGCCTACCGCAGCGATGCTGCCAAGGTCGACTCTGATTCCCGCCTCTTGTGGCGCTTCCCTCCGCGCCGCCTCTCGGCCGAAGAAATCCGCGACACCTTGTTGACTATCTCTGGCAAACTCGACAGCAAAATGGGCGGCCCCGGATTTCGTTTATACAAATACCTAGTGGACAACGTATCGACCTACGTTCCACTCGATCACCACGGCCCGGAAACCTGGCGACGATCGGTCTATCACCAAAATGCGCGTGCCGCGTTTGTTGACCTGCTCTCCGAATTCGACTGCCCCGACAATGCCTTTGCCACTCCAAGACGTTCTTCCACCACCACCCCCTTGCAGGCACTCACCTTGATGAATCACAGCTTCACAGTCGAAATGGCTGGATTTTTTGCCCAGCGACTGCAACAAAAAAACATCGCCGCACAAGTGGATGAAGCTTTTTTACTCGCCTACGGCAGACCTCCCGCCACTCAGGAAAAACAAGCTGCCGTCAAACTCATTCAACAACACGGTCTCACCGCATTCTGCCGAGCCTTGCTCAACTCCAACGAATTGATTTATCTCAACTGATAGCCCGAAGCATGAACATCCCTCCCCATCTCCAGTCCCGCCGCCGCTTCCTAGGAAACATCCAAACCGGCCTGATGGGCATCGCCCTTTCCGATTTATTGCAAGGTGATGCCAAAGCCACCTCTTCATCAACGGTTGCCCAGTGGTTACCCGGACGCGGAAGCTGCCACCACCACCCCAAAGCCAAGCGGGTATTGCAAATTTTCTGCCCTGGTGCCGCCTCTCACATGGATCTGTGGGAACACAAACCCGAGCTCGACAAATGGCATGGCAAACCCCTACCCGGTGAAGAAAATCTGGTTTCTTTCCAAGGCAAAAACGGCAACCTGATGAAATCCCCCTGGCCTTTTATCAAACAAGGGCAATCCGGCAAAGCTATCAGCAGCATGCTGCCCCACCTCGGGCAACACGTCGATGACATCGCCTTCATCCACTCGATGCACTCCGACACCAATACCCACGGCCCTGGCTGTGTCTTCATGAACACCGGACAGCCCACCGAAGGGTTCCCAGTGCCGGAGCCTGGCTCAGTTACGCCCTCGGCAGCGCCAATCAAAATCTACCGACTTACATCTGCATCCCCGATATCCGTGGTGAGCCGCCTAACGGCAAAGCCAACTGGAGCAACGGCTTTTTACCCGCCCAGCATCAGGCCATCGTGATGAATGCCCAGCAGCCCATCCGCAACCTGAGCCTGCCCAAAGGTATCAATGCCAAACAAGAATCCGCCTCGCGTGATTTTCTTCGTCAACTCAATCAACAACACATCGAGCGCAATCCCGGCAATTCCAATCTGCAAGCCCGCATGGCCGCCTACGAATTGGCTGCCCGCATGCAACTGTCCGCACCCGAGGTTTCTGACATCAAAGGCGAACCCAAATCCATTCACAAACTTTACGGCACCGAGGATCCCAACCGACTCAAAGCCGCTTACGCCAAAAACTGCCTGCTCGCCCGCCGCTTCCTCGAACGCGGCGTGCGCTACGTCAATCTCTATTGCTCGTCCCGCGCCTCTGGCGTTGACGGCCTGCTCAACTGGGATGCCCACAAAACGCTCAAGTCCGATTACGAACGCCACTGCCCGGTTCTCGATCAAGCCACCGCTGCTCTGCTCACCGACCTCAAACAGCGCGGCATGCTCGAAGACACCCTCATTCTTTGGACCACCGAATTTGGACGCATGCCCACCCATCAGGCGGGCACCGC
>JAJRVS010000038.1 GCA_024277195.1 Verrucomicrobiota bacterium
ACCACTCGTTGGAGAGGAAGCGACATAGGTAGTGAACCGCATTGTTTCCATCTTTATCGACGGCATGGGCATCTGCTTTTTGCTCCAGTAACCGGTTGATCAATTCCAGGTCGTAATTTTTGGCGGCTAAATGCAGGGTCGTCTGACCTGATTGATTGGTCAGATTCATTTGTGCTCCGGCTGCGATCATTTTTTTTGCCAATGCCGTTTCTCCTGACTTCAATGCAAGCAGAAGAGCCGTATTGCCGTCTGGGTCAACGATAGTGAGATCAGGGTTTTGTTTGAGGGTTTTAGCAGCCAGTTTTTGACTTCTCCAGTTACTCAAGGCAATCATAAGAGCATCCCGGCCTTTGTGATCACGGACTCGCACATCAACTCCGATTTCCAGCAGAGCCTCAGCTTCGTAGGTGCTGTATTCGTTTTGAAGGGCGCGGATCAAGGCTGTTCGTCCCTTATTGTCCTGCAGATCCAGATCTGCCCCATGATTAATAAGAATTTTAAGGCGTTGAGTTGAAAATTTGGTCGACTCTTCGCGACCTCCTCCGCCTCGATCTATCTGACACATGAATGCGGTTTTCCCATCTTTGTTCTTTAGGTTCGGGTCAGCTCCCAGTTTGAGCAGGAAGCGTAATTCCGCGTTGGAACCTCTTTGAAAAGTGTAAGATAAAAGGGTTTCGCCATCGCTGTTTGCTCCGTTGATGTCGACACCATGATCGATTAAAAATTTAAGTGTATTCTGTTCGTCCTCATCGCTTGCCCAGAAAAGGGCGGGCCAGCCGTTTTGACCTTCAGCCCAAATATTGGCTCCTGCATCGAGCAGTAATTTAATGCTTTTGAGATCGCCTTTGTCGATTGCAATGTGGAGCACATTTTTGTGGTAACCTATTTTGGGATCTGTCCAGACTTTGTTGGGATTCACTCCTGCTGTGAGCAGCTGCTTGACCAGGGTATGGTTCTGCGTTTTGATCGCATCAAGTAATTGGGTTTCAGCTTGTTTTTTTTCTTGTGCAAACAGGGTGAACGTAGTGATGAATAGGATGAAAAAAGTTGAGGTCAGAAACTTCATTGCCGTGAGTTTATAAGTCACGCTGTGGTGTGTCGAGGGCAAAGCTTTGGCTTTGTGGGCGGCGATATTTTCCGCCTTTTATAAATAACCGTAGCGACCAAAAACAAATACCTAGTTCTAAAAGGAAGGTCCAATGGAGAAAAAAACTCCAGACCCACCAACCTTTTAATCGGGGAATTTTTACCAGGGTGTAGAGCTGGTCGGAAAAAGGGTGGAGCCAGGCAATGCCTCCGGCGATTGAATCGAGCAGGAGATGACTCGAGATGCCCAGAGCAAAACCTTGGGTGATGAAAAGTAAGTTTCTTTTTTTGAGGTGTTTAAAGGTGATCAGTAGAGGTAGCAGGAAGATGAGCCAGAATGCGGGTAAGTGGGGGAAGTAGCTGTGGTGATTGTGCTGGCGGGCGTCAAGAAGGTAAAAGTAGAATAGATCGAAGTCGGGCAGCACGCTTCCCAATAAGGTGGTGAATGTGGTGAGGGCGAGGAGTTTGGCGGATGGTGGACTTGGGTGCCGGGATTGATGCCAATGAGAGATGATGTAGCCGGCTGGGATGTGGGCGATGAACATGGGTGGAATTATTTTGGGATGTGATTTTCAGGTCTTGGCATGGATACGTGGTAGGGAGGAGATTTCTTTCAAGCTGAGGTGTTTTTTTGAAATCAAGGGGCAGGGTTATGGTTTATATTAAAAGGCATGATGGGCCGTTGATTGTTAGGGCCGCCCCGATTGGGGCTAGTTGGTGGGGAGGTCGGGGTCCCAGGGCGAATTTGCCCTGGGCTGACATAGGGTCGGCCCTTGGGGCCTGTTGAATTGAAGCCTTGCGGTCAAAGGCGCTCGAACCAAGGTTCGAACCCTCGCGATCTACCATTATGGATGGTAGCCTCGCAAGGATTGACTCCGTCTGCGCAGAGGGCGGACCTTTGATCCGGAGATTGTGAACCGCCTTGCGGTCAAAGGCGCTCGAACCAAGGTTCGAACCCATGCGATCTACCATTTATTGATGGTAGCCTCGCAAGGATTGACTCCGTCTGCGCAGAGGGCGGACCTTTGATCCGGAGATTGTGAACCGCCTTGCGGTCAAAGGCGCTCGAACCAAGGTTCGAACCCTCGCGATCTACCATTATGGATGGTAGCCTCGCAAGGATTCGAACCTTGACAAACAGAATCAGAATCTGTTGTGCTACCATTACACTACGAGGCTAAATGGGATGGGGTGAGTGCATAGGAGGGCATAAATGGGGGGGAATCAACTAAAATTCCGTGTCAGAGGTGATATTATGATGGGAGGACTCGGGTAGTTTTCTGGTAATACGGGTATCTGGTGAAAAAGTCGTTGCGTGGGGGGGCGGGTTGCGTGGAAGGTGGGTGGATGAAATTTAAAACTCCTCTGTTGTCGTTTACTTCGTTTGTTCTGGGTCTGGCTCTTGTTACTTCTCAAGCTTCTGCGCATGAAGTGGCGGATGCGATGGCGGATGCGGCAAACAACTTTCTTGATTCTCTGGAGGGGGATCAAAAAACAAGGCGGCGATTGATATGAAGAGTGATGAGCGTGGTAACTGGCACTACATCCCGAAACCTTTCGAGGGAGAGAAGATGCGTAAAGGTCTGCCGATGATGGAGATGCGTGATGATCAGAAAGCGTTGACTTTTGCTCTGCTCAGCACCGCTATGAGTCACCGTGGATTTGCTCAGGCGGCGACGATCATGAGTTTGGAGCGGGTGGTGTGGGAAATGGAGAATCACGCGGCCAAGCGTCGAGCGGATGCTTATTATGTGTCCATCTTTGGCAAACCTGCGCCGGGCAAAACCTGGGGCTGGCGAGTAGAGGGGCATCATGTGTCGGTGAATTTTACGATCGTTGAGGGCAAGGTGGTATCGGTAACGCCCAACTTTTTCGGAGCCAATCCGGCTGAGGCGAAAGACGGCACGAGGAAGGGCTTGCGGGTATTGGCAGCCGAGGAGGATTTGGCCCGGGCGCTGTTGAAGTCATTGGATGACGGACAGCGCAAGGTGGCGCTGATTGCGGCTAAAGCTCCACGCGATGTGGTTGCTCCGATTGTGGCGAAGATCAGTCCTTTGGAAGGCAAAGGACTGCTTGCGGAAAAAATGAATGTGGATCAGCAGAAAATGTTGCGCGGTTTGATCGAAGAATACGTCCGGCGCTTGCGTCCGGTGCTGGCCGATGTCGATTTGAAAAAAATCGATGAAGCTGGTTTTGGGAAAATTCTATTTGTCTGGGCGGGCGGCACGGAGAGAGGTGAGGGGAATTATTACCGGGTGCAGGGACCGACTTTTTTGCTGGAGTATTCAAATACCCAGAATAATGCGAATCATGCGCATGCGGTGTGGCGCGACTTTGATGGGGATTTTGGAGTGGATGTGTTGAAGGAACACTATTCGAAGAACCATTGAATTTAGCATTTAGCAATTAGAACCCGGATTTAAGTTGGTGGGTTTTTTGGCTCGTTAGGTTATTGGGGATTCGCCGGACAGGAATGTCCGCTGTTCGGTGTGCCTCTCAGTAGTTGCGAAAGAATAAACCCTGAGGGGCAGTAGATAGAATCCTGAATCCTGGCTACTGAATCCTGACTCCAGCTTCAAAAGAATCGTCTTGCGGGCACGATGGGGCGGGGTTGGCAGATGCGGTTGACACATTCGGCGAAACTTTCCTCGCCACTGAGGATGCCGATCTCCACCCGGAGGAAATAAATTTCTGTGTCCATGCGCTGCAGGCGAGGGAAGCGCACGCTGTCTTTTTCGGTGGTGATGATCATGTCCACGCCTGCTTCGACGGACTCGTTGATGAAGCTGAGGATTTCCTGCTCGTTGTAACGATGGTGATCGGTGAAACGTTTGCGGTGGATGATCTCCGCACCGAATTTTTCGACTCCGTATTCGAAGCTCTCGGGTACGGCGATGCCGCTGATGGCGGCGATTTTTTTCCCTTTCAGGTGGGAGAGTGGTAGCGTCTCGCGGGTTTCGATGTGCTGCAGGTATTGTGGCCGATGTTCACACTCGATGATCTCCGCCGTTAGGTTGTATTGACGGATGCGGGTGATCAGTTTGGTATTGGGATCGCCGTTGCATTTGGTGATGAAAATGTAGCTGGCGCGTTTGAGGTTCTTGGGTGGTTCGCGCAGGGTGCCACGGGGCAGCAGTTTTTCGGTGCCGAAGGGGTGGTAGCGGTCGATCAGCACGATGTCGAGCCGGTGGCGCAGTTTCAGGTATTGCAGGCCGTCATCGAGCAGCAGGGTGTCGGCGTCGTATTTTTCGATGGCGTGGCGTCCGCCTTTGACCCGGTCTTTATCGACCACCACTACAACATCCTTGAGGTTGGCAGCGAGCATGTAGGGTTCGTCACCAGCGGTTTTGGAGTCGAGCAGCAGCGATTTGCCATCGGAGACCACCCGCGGTGGATTGATTTCGTTTTTGCCTCGCAGTTTGCCGATCAGGCGTTTCCACAGGGGGATTTTGACACTTTTATAACCACGGCTGAGGATGGCGACTTTGCGGCCGCCGTCCTGTAGGGCGCGGGCGAATTTCTCCACCACCGGGGTTTTGCCAGTGCCGCCGACGGTGAGATTGCCGATGCTGACGACGAGGCAGCCGAGGTTGCGCTCACGAAAGATGCGGTTGCGGTAGAGGGAGAGCCGGGCGGCAACGATCACCGCGTAAAGTCTGGAAAAGGCGCTGAGCACCCAGCGCAGGACGGTGGCGCGTTTGCCTTTGCGACGATCCATGATGACGTCGATGGCAAATTGTTCCAGCGGTTCCAAGTGTTCTTTCATAGGTTGGCTTGATCAGCCTGCTTGAGTGTGAGCCACAGTCTGTTTTGCGGGTCAGCAGACTGTAGGGAAACTCGGGCTTGAGTCGCGCTTTATTTCGCCAAAGTAATGGTAAAAACCTTGCAATCAATCCTATATCGCAGAGTTTCGTCCCATGAGTGAAAGAATAGATCAACGGGCGGTGGATGAATTGAGGCCGATTACTTTTCAAGCGGACATCGCCGCGAATGCGCACGGTTCGGCGTTGGTGTCATTTGGTGATACCCGGGTGATTTGTGGGGCGACGATTCAAGAGGGTGTTCCGCGTTGGATGATGAACCAGGGGGTGAAGGGCGGTTGGTTGACGGCGGAATACAGCATGCTGCCGTATTCGACGCTGGATCGCAAGTCGCGGGATTCGTCGCGCGGCAAGGTGGATGGTCGCAGTACGGAGATTCAGCGATTGATCGGGCGCTCGCTACGGGCGGTGGTGGATCTGAAACGTCTGGGACAACGTACTTTATGGATCGATTGTGATGTGTTGCAAGCGGACGGCGGTACCCGCACGGCATCGATCAC
>JAJRVS010000039.1 GCA_024277195.1 Verrucomicrobiota bacterium
AGGTGGAGAGGATTTAGATTGTTCGTGTAGTCACAGTGAGTGGGGGAGAAAACGGATTGCCAATCCATTCCACGATGAGGCGTAATTGAGCTTGTTTTGTTCTTGAATGACAAACTTTTGTTCGAGCATTCACCGTGAGTGCGGGCGCGGTCTCAGGGGAGAGGTGTATGTGAATTGGGAGGGATAGGGGTGAGACGAGGGGGGGCGTGAATGCGTGCCTTAGTGGGGCTTGTGTTTTTCGCTCGGGTTGGGCATGTTTGATCTATCTATGAAAATACGTTTCACCTCGCCCCTTTTTGTTCTTGTTATTTTTGCCTTAAGTTTGGGATGGGTTAACTCCGCTGAAGAACAGCGCAACGTATTATTTTTGATCTGCGATGACCTGAATAACGATTTGGGCTGTTATGGGGATGCTCAGGTGAAGTCACCTAACATTGACCGTTTGGCAGAACGCGGGGTGCGCTTTGAACGGGCTTATTGTCAGTATTCATTGTGTGGGCCGAGTCGTGCTTCGTTCATGACGGGGCTTTACCCTGACCAGAATCTGGTGCGGCGCAACGCGATCTATATCCGTGAGCATGTTCCGAATGTGAAAACGATCGCACAGATGTTCCGTGACGGGGGGTGGTTTGCTTCGCGAATAGGGAAAATTTTTCACTACAACGTGCCAAAACACATTGGCACTGGCGGGCACGATGACCCTTATTCCTGGAACCAGACGTTTAACCCTCGTGGGCGTGATGTGGATGATGAGGATATGATCTTTAGTCTCAAGCCGGGCAGCTTTGGTGGTACGCTCAGTTGGTTGGCGGCAGAGGGCACGGATGAGCAGCAGACGGATGGTATCGCGGCTAAAGAAGCAGTGAAGCAGTTGAACCGTTTTGCTAAAACCGGCAAAACTTTTTATCTCGCGGTTGGTTTGTTCCGGCCGCATACCCCGTATGTGGCACCGAAGAAGTATTTTGACATGTACCCAACGGATAAGATTACGGTGCCATCGGTGCCGGAAGGGTATTTGGATACCTTGCCGGCCGGGGCGCGAAGATCGATTTCACGGAAAATTCAAGTCAATTTGCCGGATGACTTGGCGCGTAAAGCGATTCAAGCTTATCACGCTTCGATCACCTTTGCGGATGCCCAGGTGGGCTTGGTACTCGATGCGTTGGACAAAACGGGATTGGCGGAAAATACGGTGGTGGTATTCACCTCCGATCATGGTTATCACATGGGAGAGCATGGTCATTGGCAGAAAACGACTTTGTTTGAAAATGCGGCACGGGTGCCGTTGATTATGGCTGGGCCTGGCATTCCCGAATCATCGCAAGGCAAGAGCAGCCGGGCGCTGGCGGAGATGGTCGATTTTTATCCGACTCTGGCGGAGTGGACGGGATTGAAGGCACCCGATTATGTTTCGGGAGTAAGCTTGATGCCGGTATTAAAAAACCCAGGGATGAAAAATCCACCGCGCACGGCAGCACTTACCCAGTATGCCGATGGTTACAGTCTGCGCACGGATCGTTATCGTTACACCGAGTGGGGTGAAGCGGGCAAGGGGGGCAATGAGCTTTATGATCACCACAGTGACCCGGCGGAAATGAAGAACCTGGCGGGTGATGCCAGTCAGGCAGCCATAGTGAAACAGCTGTCGCAGCAGTTGCAACAACGGATCAAGGCGGCGCGTCAGAAGCCGGACGGTCTGACTCAGATCCAGTTTGAAAATCGTCGCCGGGTGAAATGACCAAGGCAAAAAAACGCCGCTGTTTTCACAGCGGCGGTTTAAATTATGTAGTGAAGGATCGTTTTATTTGACCTTCATCACTCCGTTCATCAGGATCCAGTGACCTGGGTAGGTGCAAAGGTAAGGGTAGTCACCGGGCTCGGAGGGAGCAGTGAACTCGATGGTTTCGCTTTTGCCTGGCAGAACCAGATTGGAGTGAAACAGGATGTCATCGGATTCAGGGATGCAGTTTTTCTTGGTCAGGAAATCAGCATCAGCAAGGCCGGCGTTGGCCAGTGCTCCGACTGCTTCTTTTTTACCTTTTTTCACAATCAGAACGTTGTGAGGTTGGCGGGTGACGCTGTCCGCAGGATTAACCAAAGTGAGTTTGACTTTCTGCCCCGCTTTGACGGTGAACTCTTTGATGTCGAAGATGAACTGAACTTTGTCAGCTGTGAGAGTGATTTCGGCGACGTCTTGAGCTTTTGCTGAAGATGCGGAAAAGCTGAACAGAGCCACAGTAGCGAAACTGAGAAGCTTGAGTGTAAGGATGGATTTTGACATGGTCGGTTTGGTTTGTTTTTTTCAAAAAATCGATGGTCGAAAATTTCTCCGCCATCGAATTGTTTCAGATTATGCGGGAGAAGGCTGTTCGCAAGTGATTTTAAGAAATTGCACGGGGTCAGGCCAAAATATGCGCGATGACAGGAAGGGGGGGGGCGTTTTGCCGCAAATTGCCTTTGGTGCGCAAATTGCCATCTATAATGGAGGGTTTCCGCAAATGCCCTATGTAGCCTATGCACGCGTGATCGCATTCATTTGGTAGCGATTTTGTAAGCGCTCATTTGGTCATAATAGGGTTGTGCCTGCTCCAGTAGCTTTTGCGATTCATCCGGGATGAAGGGAACCTTCCCTGCAGGTTTTGCAAAACCCGTCGACTGCCAGGCAGATTGATACCAGTGTTTAGCCCATGGGCCGTCATTTTTGTGACCGCCTTTAGGCCATGACAGCATGGAAGCTTGGAAATCCAAATTTATTTGGTTGCACAGATTTTTAAGCATAAGCTCCGGGTTTGCCAGGATATCCGCACTGTCAATGACCACCGGTGCTTTTCCCTGTTGTTCGGCGACTTGTTCAAAGATCTCCGCTTGCTGTTTAAAGCCAATGTCCTCAAGCGTTGGGTTTTCACGTTTTATCAAATAGCTGGCGATCACCCGTGCCGGATCTCGAATGAGAAAAATATTGACCATGTCCTTCATCCAGGAACGATCAAAGGGCGGGATCATATGGTGTGTCATTTGTTTTTGATAGAACACACTTTTTTCATCGGGTATCACACCCAGACAACGTTTTTTTACCAGACCCGGATCCTGTTCCCATAGCTGCAGAATCTCTTCTTTCATCGGATGATCTAATCCTGTCACCGCCAGGTAGGCTGCGTAATAAGGCTCGTCCCAAACCGCACAATCATTACGCGCGGCAAAGGCATACATCATCGCGGTAGAAAGATTCCGCGGTCCGGACCACATGGCTATTCTCATGATACGTTTCTTTTTACGAGCTCTGCATAGAGCTCACGAATGCGAGCCGTTACCGGACCGAGACAGCCATCACCAATTTTTCTTCCGTCGATTTGTGCCACAGGGGTTTGAGCTCCGAAGGTCCCTGTCAGAAAAGCTTCGTCGGCACCATAGGTATCGACCAAGGAAAAGTTTTTTTCGCTTACCGGAATGCCATTGGAGAGACACAGGTCGATCACTTTTTGTCGTGTGATTCCATTCATGCAATAGTCTCCGGTCGATGTCCAAACCGCGCCTTTGCGGACAATGAAAAAATTGCAGGAGTTGGTGGTATTCACAAAACCGTGAACATCCAACATCAGAGCTTCGTCCGCTCCGGCTTTTTCGGCTGCGATGCAGGCAAGGATGCAGTTCAGTTTTGAATGGGAGTTCAACTTAGGATCCTGGGTCATCGGCAAGCCGCGCTGATGCGCTACCGTAGCCAGGCGAATGCCGCTCGGGACGACGGGCTTGGAATGCTCACAGATGATCACTAGGGTCGGACCTGACCGCGACAGGGAAGGGTGTTGGAAGGGTTTGTTTTTCACCCCCCGGGTAATCATCAATCGGGCATGGCTATCGGTTTCCATATGGTTGGCCTGGCGCGTTGTTTCCAAGGCATCGATCACGCCTTGCCGATCCATTCCTATATCCAGGTCGATCGCCAATGCGGCTTCGAACAGGCGGTCAATATGCTCATCCAGAAATGCCCACTTTCCGTTGTGAAGTCGCATGCCCTCCCAGATGCCATCACCTAACATAAAACCTGAATCATAAACCGACACTTGCGCTTCATTGCGAGGTTTTAATTCGCCGTTCACATAAATCAAGATGCTCGCATTGCGATCATCGTCTTCGGCTTGATGGGGGTTCACCTCTTTATCCATAGTGATTCTGTCACCTTATGATGGTGTGAATGAAATACAAGTTCAGGTGTTTTTGAATTGTCACGAAATCGATTCAGTGTTTCAATTCAAGGTTATGGGTGCCCATTTTCGATTAGCAGGCTTGGTGATGCCAGTATTTCTTCTGACATTGGCTGGTGAGATGCGTGCGCAAAAGGCTGATAGTGGTGTGGTGCGGGAATCCGAAGCGTTGTCGGCGCAGGAGGAGCGGACAAAACTCCATCTGCCGGAAGGTTTTGAAGTGCAGCTTTTTGCCAGTGAGCCGATGATCAACAAACCGATCAATATCGCCTTTGATGACCGTGGCCGGATGTGGGTTTCCTCCACGGTGGAGTATCCCTACGCGGCGGAACGTGAACGCTGGATCGACG
>JAJRVS010000040.1 GCA_024277195.1 Verrucomicrobiota bacterium
CGTGCTTCGCGCACGTAGATCTGATGCGGCCAGTTGCCATTATCAACAAACTCATCCGCCGCCAATCCCCACTTCAGCATCTTCTCACGAATCTCCTGCGGCACCCGTGGGTGATTGCCCAAAGACCACATCAGACCTTTTTGATAAGTCTCGTGTTCTTTTAAAATCTCATCCCGCTCAGCATAAGACGCTTCGGGGTATTTGTAATTCATACCGATATTATCAGTCGAGAAAGCCCCGAAGTTATTGGTATCCGTTTTGTTATTCGGCATCAAACCAGGACTCCACGGCATACGCATATCGCCCGCCTCAAAGTTACGAAACAGCAATTCAAACTGCTTTTCATCATAACCGTCAGGTTTGGGGAACGGCGCAAAATTACGTTGGTCCTGAGTCATACACATCCGGTAGTTGTAAGCCTGCACCCGATGATCCGCCGTGCCGTCTTCACCCGCGCCGCTGTCATGCACCCGCGCCACCAATCCACTTTTAGGGTCTCCTGGCACGACATAAGGATCGACATCCTGCACAAACAAATGGCCATGCATCTGAGTTTTCTGAACCCCGTTCAAATTTTCACCATACTGACTATTAGCCTCACGCCCGACGGTATAACTCACTCCCGCAGCCGCCAACAAATCCCCTTCATAAGTCGCATCAATGAACATCGGCGCGGCAAACTCACGCCCCGATTCCATCGTGATCGAAACGATACGCGCGCCTTCTTTTTTCACCCCGCTCTCACGATTCAAACGCTCTTTGCGAATCACCGTGATCCCTTTTTCTTTCACAAAGTCCTCAAAAATAGCTTCCGCCACCTTAGGCTCAAATACCCACATCGCATCCGCATCTGGCAAATAGCGCCCCGAACCACGTTCCACATTCAAAGTCTCGGATTTCTGCAAAGGCCAGGATTTAGGATCATCATAGTGTTTTTTCACCCGCTGATAAAACTCGCGACTGATACCACCGATCAGTTTTTTGTTCCCCGAGTCGGTCCAGCCCAGACCACCTGAACTCAATCCACCCAGATGCACTCCCGGTTCGATCAATAGCGCCGTTTTGCCCATCCTGCTCACCTGCACTGCTGCTGCCACCCCCGCACTGGTGCCGCCGTAGATCACTACGTCATATTTATCCTCCGCCCAACTCTGTTGCAACAAAGCCAGACACAAAGTTAAAATCAAAATCAGTCGTTTTTTCATAGATTTATTCATAAGATCACCAACTATAAAGCAGACACGCCTTTTATTGGACACCCTTTTAAAAAAAATCTTTCCAAACTCACCCCCAATACCAATAGCAATAGCAATACCAATAGCTCCATCATCATGATCTGGGATCTGCACTGCCACCTCACGAGCCCCGGCCAGGGCACCACCGCCACCGAACATGCGCGCGGCTTGATCGAAATCGGTGACCGCCATGGCATCGAGCGCTATTGTGTTTACATGGGACTCAAATTCAACACCGATCCCAAACCCGACGACCTGCGCCGTCAAAATGACGCGGTGCTCGAAGCGATCACCGCCTTCCCCGACCGCCTCTTTGGTTTTGTTTACCTCAGCCCCAAACACGTGCAAGCCAGCCTCGACGAACTCGAACGCTGCGTCGCCAAGGGGCCAATGCTCGGGGTCAAACTATGGGTCGCACAAAGTTGCGCCGATCCAGCCATCGACCCGATCATCAAAAGGGCCGCCGAGCTCAAAGCCGTCATCTTTCAACACACCTGGTATAAAACCGCAGGCAACCCAGCTGGCGAATCCTCCCCCGATGACGTCGCCACTCTTGCCACCCGTTTCCCCGACGTCCCCCTCGTCTGCGGTCACACCGGCGGCAACTGGGAACTCGGTATCCCTGCCATCCGTGCCCACAAAAATGTCAGCATCGGCATCGCCGGCTCCGATCCCACCGCCGGTTTTGTCGAAATGGCAGTGCGCGAACTCGGCGCCGACCGCATCCTCTACGGCAGCGACGCCCCCGGTCGCAGTTTCGCCTCGCAACTCGCCAAAGTCCACGGTGCCAATATTTCCCAAACAGACAAGGACCTCATCCTCGGCGGCAACCTGAAAAAAATGCTCGCCCCCATTTTAAAAAAGAAGGCCGTAGGAAATTAGGCTGTAGGCTGTAGCACACCCATCTCAAACCCTCCTCATTCGTGTTTATTAGTGTTAATTAGTGGTTCCTCAATTTCAAATTTCACATCTCAAATTTCAAATCCTCCCTCATGCAACGCCGCACCTTCCTTCAATCAACGGTCGCTCTCAGCGCCAGTCCAATGGTTAGCCTTGCTGCGCTCGCCGCTTCGACGCCCTCCCCCATCATCGATACCAATGTCTATCTCGGCAGCCATCCCTTCCACTCCCCACCACTGGAAAATCCCGACGTCCTCGCAGCCAAACTGCGCCAGCTAGGCATCACTTCTGCCTGGGCCGCGCCAATGGAATCCCTGCTTCACCGTGACCTCGACCGGATCAATGCCGATCACGCCCGGCTCTGCCAACAACACAATCTTTTCACCGCCATTGGCAGCATCAACCCCGCCTTACCCGATTGGCAAGAAAGTCTGCGTCGCTGCCACGAGACTCACCACATGCCCGGCATCCGCCTGCACCCCGCTTATCACGGCTACACTCTGGATGATCCTGAATTCAAAAAACTACTCACAGAGGTCAGCCAACGCGATTTACTTATTCAAATCGCCCCCCACATGGAGGACAAACGCACCCAGCATCCTAAAGCCGTCGTACCCGCCACCGACCCCAGCCCGTTGCTCGAAATTTTGCCAAATTTTAAAAACCTGCGCATCCAAATTATCAACGGACTGCGCACCATCACCAACAAAAAACTGCAAACTGACCTCGCCGGTCTTGGTGTGCATTTCGACATCTCCATGCTAGAAGGAGTTGCCGGCATCGCCCGTTGCACCATCCCATCCAAGCGCCTCTGTTACGGCTCCTACGCCCCCGTTTTCATCCCCGAAGCCGCCGCGCTCAAAGTCACCGAATCGGCACCCGACATCAGCAAGCAGCAACTGAACGCCTTGCTGCACGGCAATGCTGAAAAACTGATCGCCTGAAGAGCGTTCAGCACAGCGATTGTAGGGCGAGCGCTCCGCTTGCCCACCCTCAGCAACAGCCTAGCTCATCTCCGCCACATCCATACAGCGCATCAAATGCCTCGCCAAATCCCGGCAATTTTCCTCATACAGCAAACTATGATGATCACCCGGCGTAGGTAGAATTTCCAACCCATTGCCCGCCACTTGCTGCCAAGTCGAAGGCCCCTGACTCTCCACCATTTCCAGAAAGGATAACACCCGCGCGGCTCTCGCCAGATTGCCCTGCTTGATCTGCAGCTTCAAGCGCGAGATAAAAAACTGTTTGCGCTGCTCATACGACTCGGAGGTCACCAAGGTGATCCTGCCCGGATATATCTTGGGCTGGTAACGAGCCGAAGCGGTATCCCAAATAGCGCGCAAAGTCTGCCCCTGAGGGTAACTCTCCGGCACCGGCGAAGGGTCATCACCCAACAGCACCTGTCTTTGCCTGGCGGCCTCGGCCTCCTGCCCAAGCGTCCCGCTTGTTCCCAAAGCCACCTTCTGATCTCCCGCTTGTTGTGGAAAAATAGCATCAATGACAATCAAATTAACCTCTTCCCCCATCGCCCTGAGTTGTTGTGCCATTTCAAAAGCAATCACCCCGCCCGCTGACCAACCCCCGATATGGTAAATCCCCTTGGCCTGCACCTCACGCATAGCCGCAATGTAATAACTCGCCATTTCCTCCACCTCCCGCAAAGGTGCCTCGTCACCTTTAAGCCCTTTGGCTTGCAATCCATAAAAAGGACGATCCTCCCCCATCGCTGCGGCCAGTTCGGCATAACAAAGCACATTGCCATCCGATGGGTGAACACAAAAGAAAGCCGCTTTGTTGCCTGAAGCCTTCAGCGCCACCGCCGCTTGCCAGTCCCCCTCCCACTCCCGGGAAAGAATCAGCTCCGCCTGCAATGCCGGAGTCGACGCCTCCACAAAACTCGCCAATGGCAATTCCAATCCAAAAACTTCCTTCACCTGGGTGACAATCTCTACCGCCTGCAAAGAAGTTCCGCCTAGCTCAAAAAAGTCGGCACCGGCTTTCATCAAATAATCTCCCTTGAGAACATACTGCCAAATCACCAGGACCTGATCGACCACCTGCTCACGATTAACCTCTAAACTCGCTTTTGATTCGGTCTGTGACAAAAGTGGACTTTCACCGCCTTGCAATTTTTCTAGCTCAAGCCCACCTTCCCCGACCTTCAACACCGTAGGCGCTGCCACAGCTTGCAACGGATCCGCAACCATCCGATCCAACTCCACCCAACATCGCTGCAAGATCCCTTCCACCGTATTTTCATCCACCAAATCCGGATTAAAAGTCGTCACACAACGAATCCCGCCCGGGTCAGCATAAAAACTCAGCACCAGGCTGGTGTAAGGGTTCACTCCGTCAATAACCGAATAAATAAACTCCTGCTCCTGATCTTGCTTCGGATCATTTTCTTCCTGAATCAATTGGCAAATCACTGCCGGAGGAGAACAAGACAACTGGGTCTCTTTTCTAAGCAAAGCCGCCAGTTCCGCCGGAGCGATATCACCGTGTTCAATAGCGTCAAAAAGCGCCGCGCGTTGGGCTTTCATCAAATCCTGGTAAATCTCGTCTTTGCCAATTTCAGCACGAATAGGCAGCAGGCAAACATAGTTACCCGTTGCTCCACCATCCAAAATCCGATCCCGATTGGAAAAAGGAATGTGCACCAAACCCTGCCCCTTGCCGCAGTCTTTCATCAACGCGCTCTGCACCGCCGCCAGCAAACCCGCAAACAAGGTCACTCCCGTTTGACGGCACGTCTGATCCAAGCCTTTTGCCAAATCAGAATCCAACTTCTGTTTGATGAAATGCCCACGTGGTTCAGCCGAACGCTCCTCACTATTCGTAATTCCCGCAACTGCTGGCAAAGCCAGTTGATCCGCGTCAAGTCCGCGAAAAGTTCTGGACCAGTAACGCTGTAAGCTAGCCACCCGTTGCGGCGTATTACGTGCACTCTCACGGCGAACAAAGTCTTCATAACTGCTAGGCGCACCGCTGGCCACTTCATTGCCCAACGCAAGTTCTTGATAAACTCCGGTGATCTCCCGAGCCAGGATCAAAGCACAAAAACAATCCATGATGTTATGATCAATAACCAATTGCACTTGATTACGATCCTCGCCCAAGCAAAACAATGTTGCCTTGAAAAGCGGCCCTTTCTCCAGATCAAACTTCACCCGGGCATGTCGGCTCATGCTTTCAGTCAAACTCACTTCATCGCTGACCTCCACTCTCTCCAAGCTCACTTCGGGCAGCTTCAAAATACAGCCCACATAGTAATCCTCTTGTTTTTTGAAAACCATTCTCAACACCTCGTGGCGGCTAAACACCACCTCCAATGCTTGCTGCAAAACATCCGCATAGAACGCCCCTTCAAATTGAATACGCAGATCCAAAGTGTAACTGAACTTTTCATCTGGCCGCAGCAAACCATCACGCCTCAAACCATCTTGTTGCAAAAAAGAAAGCGGCACTTGTTTGATGACTTCAAATCCCCGGGACACTTCCTCCCGCACGGAATCCTCCTTCACCAAATTTGCCACTGATATCACATACTGCCGGTCATGTGTGCTAGTGACCTCGTAGCTCAATCCTCTGAAAGTGGCTATGAACGGTGACTGCACATGAATGCCCTCAATCCGCACATCTGAAAGCCCTTCGCCAATTCCAATGCCCGCCGCTTTTAACACCGCTTCTTTTTGGGTGAAAATCAAAATAGGTAAAGCCTGTTTGAGAAAATCCCTGTCCTGCTCACAAAAATTTCCGTCCGTAATATACGCTTGAATCTCCTCCTCCAGTTTTGCCCCGCAACAATCCGTCACCACCTTTGCAGGAAGTGCTCGGATCTTTTCAACATCCACCCCGACCGGCAGTTTGTTTCGCGCAACACACACCAAGTCCTCACTGTGACTGATTGAGAAAAAAGAATCTCCTTCAAGTTGCGCTGTATGAAAATCAACACTCACCGGTGATCCCTCCGAAAACACTTCTATCGAGTCCAAGGGAACCTGCTGAGCTTGCCCCTCTTTGGCTAACAAATGTTGGGCAAGCAGTTTGGTGGCGAGCTTGCCCGCAAACTTTTCTTTGCGCCGCTTGTCGGAGGAAAGTGCAACAATTTCAACGCTTTCCTTTTCAGTGATGATGCTGTTTTTATTATCCTCAGCGTACTGATAAGCTTGAGGCAAAGACAAGGTCAAAAGGTCGCTATGATGGATCAATAGAGGCACTCCCTGCGGAATAGTGTGGATGCAGAGAGGTTCCCGAATTGAAGTAGGAGAGGTGACAAAACCCTTCAGAATGATCAAAGCCTCTTCATTCTCATTGACCACAATGATGTTCAGAGTTCGAGCCTTATTGACTTCATCGGTTTTGACAAACTGACAATAAACCTTTGCTTCACGTGCTTGCGCGCAAGCTTGATAATCAATCGTGCAACGTCCCACTTGTTTGGGCATGAACGATTGCCGGGTATTGATGCCAAACTGTTTCCAATGTGAAGCCGTCTGAAACGCTGCTTCAAGCAATAAGGGCACACGCCCCGTATCACTCAGGATCATTTCTGGTTGAGCCGCCAAACTCATGTCCACACTCGACGTAACGATATAACCATTATATTGCAACTCATCAAGAGTGGCAAAAGCCCCCCTGAACGAAGACTCTTCACTGTTTTTTAAATTCAAACGGTGAATGGAAAAGGGAGTAGGCCGAAGCTCAGAACTTGATCTCATTGCTGCGAGCAATTCCAAATCAGCAGGTCGAAAACAAGCCGCCTTTTTTCCGGCTCCAAGCTTCAAACTCACAATAGGCCGAGATCCTCCATCCTCCTCCATTTCAAGCAGCACAAAGTCATTCTGACGGGAAAAATGCAACTGCTGCTGAGTATCCCCGTCAACACTGATCGGAGATAAAAACTCAATGCTGGAAAATTCCACCAAATCGCCAGCCTCCCTTTGTTCATCAATCACCAATCTAACTATTTCACGCAGCATCACGGCTGCCGGAATATATATGGTGCCATAAAAGTGATGCTCTCTCAGTGCTGGCACCCTATCCAAATCAAGCTTAAAAGCTGTCGATATTTTCTGATCGGGATCTGACAGGCGATACGCTGCGATGGGATGATCCTCATCAAAGCGATCCTCTCCTTGATAGCTTGTCATATAAGGGCCTGCCAGTTTCCCTGACGCCACAAAACGAGTTGTTCCCCGAGGCGGAGACAGCAACAAGCCGGTCAAAAGTTTCTCAAAAACCTCCCTCCCTTCCTGCGGCGAGATGAATGCCGCTCCACTGGTTTCCAGAATTTCCTTGATGACACCACGAGAGGCCATACCCACTTCACTCCATGCTGGCCAGGCAATGGAAAGAGCAGGAATACCTCCCTCAAGTGCCCCATTCAACAAAGCGTTCGCGGCGGCATAATCAGCCTGACCATAATTCCCCCGATAGGCTGCAATGGATGAAAACTGAACCACCCCACGAAGATTATCAGTGTTCAATTTTGATAAAATGTCATCAAGCGACAAAACTTTTGTAGCCATTGTGAGCGCAAACTCCTTAGCGCTTTTTTTAACCAGGTTTGCCGGCACCTCAATGCCTGCGGCATGAATGAGAAGCGAGACCCGCTCCTTATGCAAAGCCTGCGCTTGAATGGATTCAGGGTCCGTCAGGTCAGCCACGCGGTAAGACACGCGGTCACCAGGCAATGCTTGAATCCAACTCTCCGTCTCCTGTTTTCGACCTACCAATATAAACCGGGCAGTCGTCACCTCAATCAAATGCCTCGCGATGCCAGCGGCAATGCCCCTCGCCCCGCCTGTGATCAATACCAGATCATCTGTTGTGAGCAAATCCGGCAACCTGTCCTCGCTGCCAAACAAACCATCTAACGGAAACAACCTGCCCTGTGTGATACGCCCATCCTTGTGAACGTGTTTGCCTGTATCGGGAAGTTCCTCTGCACGGCTCAAGATCCGGCGTATTTCCTCTTCAGAAATACAATCCCCATCAAAGTGCGCATAAGAAAACCGGATACCCGGAACATCCAACTGCGCAACCTTCAGCATCGCTTCCAGCGCAAAAAAAGCGCCGTCATAAAAACGGTCTGCCGGGCAGTAGCTCATGACGTGAACATGACTCGGACGCTTGCCGTCTGGCAGTCCTGCCAAAAAAACTATTTTCTGATGCAGTTCCGGCAAAAGCTCCTCAGCGGCGGACCTCATCGCGCTTAATAAAGGACGCATCAAAACCAGCTGCTGCTTATCTCCACTATAAGGCTGCTCCAGTCGATCTATCCCCAAATCACCTCCTGCCACTAAGGGGGGGGCTGCAGATAAGGCAGCCGTCTGCACCATCTTATGTTTATACCAGCCTATTGACGACCCTGTTCCCGCCGCTTTTTCGTCAGTTGAACCCGAATACCTCTCCGCAACCATTAAGATCTTCTGCACACTGGTCAACTCTCTGAAATTCTCGATTTCCTGAGGCAGGATGTCACCACGTAATCGGGAAAGAATCTCAAAAATTTTCAACGTATCAATGCCAAGATCACGCTCAAATTCCGCATCCTTGTCAATGGCCGCAAGCTCATAACCTGAAATTGAGGAAACGGTCTCAAAGACCTGGTCTATCAGACTCATCTTCTTTTCAGCAGGCTCTGCACCGGCTTTTTTCTTACTCGGCCTGCGACCTTTTTTCGAAACCGGCGCAGGCTGTCGCTTGATCTCCACTGCTTGCCTCAACTTTCCGGGCAATTGCTCAATCTGCTGAAGCGTATCGGTATCCGCTTGATTCAGAAATACAGTCTGAAAAGGTTTATTCTCAAGGATCTGGTCAATCAATCGTGTCAGCGTGCCCTTTGGCCCCACCTCGACAAACCGGCGTATCCCATTTTCATAAGCCGCGTTTATTTGCGAAATAAAATCAACAGGATGATCAATTTGCCGACTCAGCAAACTGATAGCGCGCAGCCTGTCGTCTTGCCCCATGCTGGCTCTGGATTCTCCCCCAACGGGAAAAGACTCACGACTCAAACATGCCAACACCGGTATTTCACTTTGCTTGAAATCAATCGATTCAAGCTGTTTGCGTATCGGTTCAACACAGTCACCAACTAACTTGGAATGAAAAGCCCGCGATACATTCAATGGAAAAGCCTTCATCCCTGCCTGGCCTGCCATTTTCTCAATCGCATCAATGGCGCACTGCTCACCTGAAATCACAGTCTGTCTGTATTCATTCAGATTGGCGCAAGTCGCATACCCGTCCACCTGATCGATCAGGCTCTGCGCAACTCGCTCCCCCGCTTCAATCGCAATCATCGCCCCCGCTTCAGCCGACCGCGCAGCACTCATCAACTGCCCTCTCAAACAAACCAGGGTGAAGGCATCTTCAAATCCCAATATCCCAGCAGCATATAAAGCAGCATACTCCCCCAGCGAATGACCTAGAACCAATCCCGGCCGTGCGCCCCCCTGCTGCCTGATCCACTCCAGCATCACCACCGAACTTAGAAAAATAGCAGGCTGCGAAACTTCAGTCGATAGCAGACTATCCATCTGCTCCTTTTCAATTTCAACCTCCACCGAGGGAAGCTCAAGCAGTATCGGTGTTAACAATGAGCCTGCAATTTCTTGATAGATCTCATCTGCTTTTTTCAACAAATGAGCTACTTCAGAGCAATCCTTGAACTCATGCAGCATCCCGACGAACTGGGCACCTTGACCTGGGAAAACATAGGCCACGTCACTGGTCAATTCCGGAAAAGACAAATAGTCGGCTCTTTCAACATCAACTAAAGCCTTGCGTTGATTCCTGGGAGAACTTGAAAGCACTGCATGATAATTGATGCCCCCAAAACCAAAAGAAGAAATCCCCGAAATGATCTCTTCATTCACGATGGCTTCCGGCCTTTTTGCCACGTGCAATCCTAAATCTTCAAGGCACACCCCCTCGGGAGCTTGTTCAAAGTTAACCTGAGGAGGCACACATCGCTGGTTGATAGCAAATATGCCTGATAACATACCAACAGCTCCCGCCCCGGAACGCACATGCCCCGTAATCGCCTTACTCCCGCCCAAAACAAGAGGACTTAACTTTTTTTGCAGCCGCCCCCTGCCAAAAAACTCCGCTACAGTTTTGCGTTCCTCGGCATCGCCTACCGGAGTTCCGGTCGCATGACACTCCAGAAAATCCACATCCAACGGGTCGATACCGCTATTGACATAAGCGTCGTTAAGGCAGCGGGTTTGACCCTCAAAATCAGGCGCTGCAATGCCCTTGCCAGTACCATCGTTGGCAGCACCCCATCCCCGAATGAGCGCATAGATCTCATCCCCATTGCGAATCGCATCCTCATAGCGTTTCAATACAAAAAGCGTGCCCCCGGCACCGATCACAAAACCATCCGCTCTTTCATCAAAAGGAAAAGAACCTTTGCTCGACAAGGCCTGAATGCGTGAAAACCCAATAAATTCCTCTGCCCCTGTACCCGTACCCACTCCTCCACTGATAACCACATCGCAACGCCTCTCCTGTAACAAAGTGATCGCATTGCCGATAGCCGCTAAAGAAGAAGAGCAAGCGGCGTCAATGGCATTGGTCAAACCTTGAAAATCAAACACCGAAGCAAGACGCGAAACTGCCAAACTAGGATTCCCTCCCAAAATCGTATCTGCCGTGATTTCAAACTGGTTGAACTCCTCTTCGTAGTCATCAATCAAGCTCTTCACGCTTTCCTCATCATAGCTACCCTCTTTGATAAGATCATCCAGTCGGGCGCGGATTTTTCTCCACACTAATTTGTCATACAAATCCACCGAAGCCACCTTGGCGGCACCGATCACGGCTCCCACTCGATTCTTGGGGAAAGGGCGTTTGTAATAACCCGCATCCTGCAAAGCCTGCTGGGCACATTTGAGCGTCACAATCTGCAGTTGTGACATCTCATCCGACACACTTGGTGGAATGCGGAAAGCCGTCAAATCCGAGTCCACCTCTTCCGGCAAACCTGCAATGCCTGAATAACTCGTATCACTTTCCTCGCTTCCGGGCTCAAGATAAACACTGCGCTCCCAAATCGAGTCCGGCGTATCCGTAATAAAACAACGCTTGAGCAAAATATTATTAAAATGCTCAGTGACATTATTTGATCCTGGCAAAATAGAACCAATACCAACAATGGCGATCGGCTCAAAAGTTTTCTCCTGCTCAATAGAAGGTTCCTGCACCAGCCCCTGATGCAGTTGCTCTATCGTCATGACTTCCAACAAAAGAGTGCTAACCGCCCCAGCCATATAACTGCCATCCTCTTCAAACTGCTCACTTTCGACAGCTAACTTCAACCCTCCGCGATAGAGCTGCTCATAAGCTTTCTTCTTTTCGTCCAGCTCCAACTCGGAAGAAAATATTGACCATTCCTTTTCCAGCAAATCCGTCGAATGAGTCGTCATCATCTGGCGCACATTACGATGCACACTTTCCCCGGTGATCACCGTATCCTCTCCGTTTATAATCGTTTGCCGATAAGCGTCCGGAAGCCCGGTGAATTCAACCGCCTCCACCGTGCTTAAATAAGCGGTGCCCAGCTGCAACGACACCATCAAATCTTTCTCCAAACCATAAAAATACAGCAAGCCTGAAAGCAAATCCGCCGCCCGCCGGTCATAAATGCCGCCGGCAAAAACCAGGTGCACTTTATCCTGCAAGTTGCGATCCCGAATTTCTTCCAACACTCCCTGCCAAGCACTCAGCCCTCCGACATTGGAAGTGTGTCCGCCCGCCTCCTCTCCTTCGATAATGAAATTGCGGCAGCCCATATCAAACAACACTTTGAACATCGCTCGGTTGGGGGCATGAACCGCCACTTCCAGGTCCGTTTTGAGCAACCGATTGACATGATCCAGTTGCGGCGCTGAGATAACTACGTAAGCAGGCCGGGTTTCTTCAAAAAGACCGATCAGGGATTCAAGCTCCTCGGAGGAAAGAGACAGCGCCACAAAATTAACCGCAAAAGGGAAGCCTCTTTTAGCTGTTTCACCCACAATCTCAACTGATCGCTGAACGGACAAACCTGCCAGTGCGAGGCAAGGCAGCGCACCTTCTTTTGCAACGGCTTCAGCAAAGTCAGGGTATTGGGTAATGTTGGCCATCGCCCCTTGAAAAAAAGGATAACGACTCCCCACCTTGAGCGCAGCAGGACTGGCTTCTGGAAAACAGCTTTGGTTAACAATTTCCCTAGGGGATAAGTTGTAGAGCTTTAAATACTCGAGTGTTTTATCCCGCCATTTATGATCCCACAGATCACTCTTTTCCGAAGCCCAATACCCCTGTTCAAAACTAGTTTTTAAAAACGCTCCGGGTTCTTTTTGTTGTTGCTGCCGGTAGGCGATCGCTTCAGGGGTTCCTCCGGCAAAGGCCAGTCTGACAATGTTATTGCCTCCCAACGAAAATCTCACCGTTTTGTCTCTTGCTCCAGAACTGAACTGGTCTGCCGATAAGACAATCCCCGAAACGCCCAAAGCCAGGTAGGTTTGAAAAAGAGCGAATCCCGTCGCACCATGAATGTAAAACGGATGACAACTGTCAGACTTCAACAACTGATAGATAATGAAAGCCGACGACTCCTTACTTGGGCCCGGAGCCTCAAAACTCCGCCCTATCAGCAAACTACAAGAAACCCGGTTGGCAGCTTCCAGATCAGCACGGTTCGCCACCTCTATAGCTATGCCCGCCTCATGCTCTGGTAAAGAGCCTCCTTCAAGATCAATCAGATGACTGATAATGACGGGCAAATGATCGAGCTGATGAGCCGCCAGCGAGTCAATCAAAGAAAGATCATAGATCCGCAACACTGGATTTTTTTCATCCGGATGAATGGATAATTTATCCAAATCTCCCCGATCAAAAACATTCCAAATCCTCCCAGCTTGAGCATGCTCGCAAGGTTGATGCTGCCCTTCACTCGAAAGACCCATGACATCATCAAGAAGAACAGGAGGGAATTGTTTAGATGGATTCATTTTCTTCATGCTCCGCTGCCATCCGCCTAGCCCAGTGCTGTTCCAGAATCACCCCGTAATTGCCAGGGTTCCTGCGCGCAACCATGTCAAAAAAACGAGCATCCTCACCTATCAATACCCGGGTCGCCTTATTTTTAATTCCCTCGATGATCACATCGGCAGCTTCTGCTGCTGTGGTTCTCACCACTTTCTCTAGCTGCTCACTCAGTTGATCTAAACTCGTCCTATCCTGACCCTCTCCGCTTAGGTGGGTATTTCTCACTAAATTGGTTTTCACCCCTCCTGGGAATACCACCGTCACAGTGACCGAAGTATCACGTAACTCTTGCCTGATAGCTTCACTAAACCCCCGCACCGCAAACTTGCTCGTCGAATAAGCCGTCTGCAGCGCTTTTGCGGTTAATCCATAAACACTGGAGACATTAACCAAACTAGCTTCGGCTTGTTTTAATAAATGAGGGATGAACGCTTTGCTTCCATTCACTACTCCCCATAAATTAACATTCATCACTCTTTCAAAATCATCATATCCCAGCTCCTCTATGCCCAAAGACTCCATCACCATGCCTGCATTGTTGATCACCAAATCAACCGAACCGTATTGCTTAAGCACCGTCTCGGCAAAATCATGCACCGCCCCAC
>JAJRVS010000041.1 GCA_024277195.1 Verrucomicrobiota bacterium
GTTCGCAGCCACGATTTGTTCTCCTTTTAGTCAGTTGGTTGGTCGAATATCCACAACCTTCACTTCACTCACAGGAGCATCTATCCACCAAGTGAGAGCAAAACCCGCTACGGTCGTAACTTGAAAATGACGTCGCGTCTCAGGATCCGATACTTCAAAATCTCCGCCAAGGTGAGCAAATTGGCTCAGCCCTTTGACGAAAGACAATACCGATTGGCGGCGAATTCCAGATTTCGGAAGGCACTCTAAGGCTTCAATATCGAGGAGAACTCGGTAATCCTGCGCCATAACCTATTAAATGTCATCCACACTAATCCAACGATTGGGATTATCGTCACAGTCCCTTCGACGAATAGTCTTCCAGTAGTCGGGATCACTCTCCAATTCAAGCTTCGTGAGATATGATGCGAGCTCATGTCGCTCATCAGCAGACAGTGTATTTACTTTAGTCTTTAATTCTTCCGCTATCATTACAAATATCCTAGCAGATTCACAGGGATTTTCAAGTTTTGAGGAGAACAGTATATTAGAGGGAATTCCGTAATTGTCCGATATGACGGAATTCCATATAATTCTGAGAGTAAGGTATTTGATGGTTGACAGGGTGACGCTGAGTAATCAGGCTGGTGGGAGATAAGCTTGTCATGTTCAGCAAGCATTAACTAACAACGAAAAAATGTCGAGTTCAAAAATAATATTCACCCCAACTACAATAGTTAAGAGGGTTGTCAGGTGTTTCTTCATATCGCAAGAGGTGTTTTAAGTAGCGGGGGGCATCATTCGCGATGGAAGAATTGGGATCTGAACAAGAGGAGGGTAAGTTCTGCTTCAGGCACAACGATGAGGGCTATTAAGTGTGTTTTTTGAAAAATTAGGTGGAATTATATAATTGGTGGCATTAACCGGTTGAAGGAAAGGCGGGTGAGGGATGGGATTTGAGATGTGAAATTTGAGATTTAAAATTGTTTGTTTTTTCCAATCCTGTCTCATTGCGGGCGCTTGAATTGAAGAAACAAATATGGAAATTTGTGTTACGGGGAGGGAGAGAGGGGGGCAACCGGAGCGGTCGCCCTACAATTTGGTGAAATTTTATCCTCAATGCCCTTTTTTCCGATCCTGTTGATCTTGTGAATCCTGTTTGCTTTTTTATCTTTGAAGAAACAGATATGGAAATCTGTTTTACGCTTACGGCTTTGCCGGGGCTTTTAGTTATAAATGGCGATGCGGCAGAGGCGGGCGTGGTCGAGGCCGTTGGTGGCGGTGAGGGTGAGGCGCAATGCGGAGCAGTGGCGGGCGGGCATGAGCAGGTGTTTTTGCAGGCGTTGGTAGTTGCCGTGGACTTTGAGCAGGCGGGTCCACTGTTGGCCGTCGAAGGTTTCGATGAAGTAGTCTTTGATGGTCTCGGGTTGGGGCTTGCCCCAGATCATAGATTCGCTGTAGGCGTCGAGTTGGCTGAGGGTGAGGTGGCGGTGCAGGCCGGTGTCGAAGACCAGCTGGATTTGGCCTATCTCGATGGTATCCGGCCAGGTGATTTCGAGGGTGGCGGGTAGGCTCTCGGCGGGATCGGACATCCAGCGATGACTGCCGGCTTGATAACGATCGGGCGGTGCTCCCAGTTCTCCGTGTACACTGCGGGTTTGCGGGCTGCGCAGGTTTTGTGCTTCGCCGCCGATTTGCTCACTGGAGGCGTGGATGCGGGCTTGATGGATCAGGTTGTCAGCGAGATGGTCAACAAGATGGTCAGAGAGCTTGTCAGAATTGGAACCGGGCGGGCTGATGAGAAAGGCGTCATCTTCAAGTAAGTGTTGTTGGATGGTGCGGACCAGGTCTGTTTGGGTGGGGATCTGTGCGGGTTTTGTTTTGGTGGTGATGGCGGCGGCGGCGGCGGTACCGATGCCTTGTCCCATCACGGCGCAGGTGGCCATGACGCGGGTGGAGGAAAAAGCGACGTGGGTGGCGGAGTGATTGCGGCCGGCAAACATCAGGTTGTCGATGTCGCGTGAGATGCAGCTGCGCAGCGGAATGTCGTAAAGGTGGGGCAGGGGGTGTTGTTCGCAGGGCTGTAGTCCGGGGGCGTCGATACCCTGGGGTGGGTGCAGGTCGAGCGACCAGCCGCCGTAGGCGATGGCGTCATCGAAGTGGAGGGATGTCATCAAGTCCTGTTGAGTGAGAATGTGCTGGCCGATGAAACGGCGGCTCTCGCGTTTGCCGGGTAGAAAACCGAACCAGTCGAGTGCCCAGTGGGAGGCGTTGCTGGGATCTGCTCCGGCGGGGCTGCCGGGCGGTCCGTTTTTGACATGATCCCAAATGCCGAGCACGATGGCGAGCAGTTCGTCGCGGATCTGTTCGTTGTCTTTGATGGTATCCAGTTGGCCGCCCCATTCGGCCCACCAGTAACCGTATTCGTGGGATGGGGTTTCGTCGCCGGGGGTGGCGTAAAGGCGCAGGCGCAGTTCTTCGGCGGTGAAGGCACGGGCAAAAGACGGGGCTGTGAAGGGCATCGGGGTAGCGTGTTTTTTAGCCTGCATCAGGATGGTCGAGCCGAGGCGCAGCTGGTCGGCTTTTTCCGGAGCGAGCGATTCGCCAAACTGAGCGCGGCTCTCGCGTCCTTCCATGAAGGGGGCGCCGGCTTCTGCGCCGAGGCGACCGTCACCGGTGCAATCGATGAAGATGTCGGCGGCGATGCGGAATTGATCTTCGCTGCTTTGGCGGTCGGCGATGGCGTGGGTGATGGTTTGGCCTTGCATCTCAACGCCGGTGACGGTGGTATTGAGCATCAGGGTCAGGTTTTTTTCTGCCTGGCATTTTTGGTAAAGAATGAGGTCGAACATCGAGGGGGAACGTTGCGGGTTGCGCAGACAGTTTTCGAGTCGGATTTCTTCGATGATGCCGGATTCCCGGGCTTCGGTGGCCAATTCGCTGCCGCGATCGGTGCCGCCGGTGCCGTTGGCTCCGACGATGTGCATGCGCACTTCGCTGGAGGCGTTGCCGCCGAGCACGGGACGATCGTGGCAGAGGATGACCTTGGCTCCACGACGGGCGGCGGCGATGGCACAGGGGACTCCGGCGGGGCCGCCTCCGGCGATCAGGATTTCGGTTTGGAGTGAGTGTTGGGTGCAGAGGGGAGACATCGAGCTGGCTTTATTTTTTGCTCTTCCATCCGGCGCCGTGGGTTTTGGTTTGGATGCGGCAGAGATACATGTCGGAGGTGAGGTAGAGGGTGGAGCCGTCGTTGCCCCAGGCGCAGTTGGAGGTGCGTTCGCCGGTGGAGATACGGCCGAGCAGTTTGCCCTCGGGGGTGAGGATATAAACGCCTCCCGGGCCGGTGGCCCAGAGGTTGCCTTTTTCATCTACTTTGAGGCCATCGGGCAGGCCGGGTAGTTTTTCAAGCACGGCTTGGGTGGCGTCGTAAAAGACTTTGCTTTTGCCGAGGGTGCCGTCGGCTTTGACGGGGAAGGATTTCCAAATAGCGGCCTGTGGATCAGACTGGGCGACGTAGAGGGTTTTGTGATCGGGAGAAAAAGCGAGGCCGTTGGGGCGGGTGAGTTCTTTGCTTAACAAGGTGAGTTCGCCGCTTTTGGAGAGCCGGTAAACTCCACAGAAATCGAGTTCGCGGCGCGGATCGTCGTAGCGTTGGGGAAGTCCGTAGGGAGGATCGGTGAAATACAAATCTCCGTTGGGGTGGTAGCTGAGGTCGTTGGGGCTGTTGAGGCGTTTGCCTTGATAGTTGTCCACCAAGGTGCGCTTGCCGCCTTTTTTGGTTAGCACGGACAGGCGGCGGTCGCCGTGTTCGCAGGAGACCAGTCGACCCTGGGCATCGATGGCCAAGCCGTTGGATCCGGGTTCTCCGCCGTATTTGCCGCGTCCGGTGTAACCGGAAGGTTTGAGAAAGGTTTTGATGCCGATGCCTTCGTCCCAGCGAACTACTTTGTTCTGGGGGATGTCGCTGAACAGCAGGTAACCGCCATACGAGTGTTTTTTTTCTGCTACCCAGACGGGGCCTTCGATCCAGTCGAAGCCGGAGGCGAGCACTTCTATCTTTGTTCCGGGTTCGATCAGGGCATCAAGTGCGGGGTCGAGTTTGATCACTTCACCGAGGTTCGGCAGGTTGGTGGTGTCCTGGGCGGTGAGGGAGAGGCCGGCCACTTGAGTGATGAGCAGGGTGAGCAAGAGTTTTAAGGGCCGCAGCCCTAAGGGGCTTGATAAGAGTTGGGGGGTGTATTTCATCATGACGGGGAATTTATCGCTTGTTTGCTGGAAGTCGCATGAAAAATAGCATAACTGTAGAGGGATATAGAGTGAGTGTCACCGTTGGTTGCCAAAGTAAAATTTTAAAAAGATGAGAGAAGAGGATATCAAGCAGTCAGAGGAGGTTGAGGGATCGGGAAAGCCTGAGGGAAAAAACAAGTGGGGCAGGCGATTGAAGCGGGTGCTGTTGGTGGTATTGGTGATGGGGCTGATTGCTGTGGGGGTGGGTTATTTTGGAGAGAATTGGTTGATTGGCAAAACCGAGAAGCTGGTGGTGGCGACCTTGGCGCAAAAAGGGGTGTATCTGGGTTATGATGAAAGTTCCCGGGTGCCATTGCGAGGCATGGTGTTTGAAGATCTGGTGCTTTACAGCAGTGAGAAGAGGGAGGTGCCGCTGTTGGTGATTAGTGACATTGCTATTTTTCCTAATCTCAAACATTGGTTGATGGAAGGGGAGATCTCGGTGCGGGTTACCTTGCATGATTCCGAGATCAGGATGTTGGCCGAGGGCAAGGAGGTGAAAAAGGTCGAGAATGTGAATGGGCGAATCAAGGCGAGCATGGGAGGGCTGCAGATGGAAAGGATGTCTGCGTTGATGAATGGTGTGGATTACCATCTGATGGGTGGGGTGAAGTTCGGGAGTAAGAAGAGCGAGGGTAAGAGCGGAGGAGAGGTGGCGGACAAGGCTGTTGACAAGGTGGAAAAGGGGTCGCTGATCGACTTTGCTTTTTGGGAAAAATTGGAGCAATGGATAGAGGTCGATTCAGAAGGTGGGGGGGTGAAGATACGGGCTGAGTTTGATATCGATACCGGGGATTTGGCGGCGATGACGGTGAAGGCGGATTTTTCGGGTGAGTCGTTTGTCTGGCACGGTTTGGATTTTGATCATTTGCGAGCACAGATTGGCTATATTGCGAAGGATAAGCTGATCGATGTGACTGAGTTGGATGTATTGAGCAAGGAGGGTAAGATGACTGGCGACTTCAGTTATCACTTGGCGAGCAAGGTTCTGGATGTAGGCAAGCTGGATGGACAGACGGATGTTTTGACTTTGGTCAATAGCTATCTGGGGAAGCCGGTGGTGAATGATGAGGTGTTTGTGATGGTGAAATCACCTCATCTGGGACTAAGCGGCACTTTGGATTTCAGTGATTTGAGAAAAAGCGATTTGAAGGTCGAGTTTTTGCCCGCGGACGAGGTGGCCGTGAAGGTGGCCGGGGAGTTGATTTCGATGAAGAAATTGTCTGGTGCTGTGGTTTTTTCAGAGGGAAAGATAAGTGTGGTGAAGCCGGAGGTGTTTGCCAAAATGAACGAAGGGGAATTCCATTTGAGTGGCTACCTTCAGTTGTTGTCGGAGGAATCTGGTCAGGAAAATGAGATAAGCGCTGAGCTCTCGCTGGCGGGCAAGTCGATAGTTTGGAAGGGCTTGGTATTGGATCATGCAAATTCTGAGGTGATTTTTTCCGGGCGGGATCAATTGGTGATTTTCAAGGGTTTGGATGTGGCTCATCAAGGCAAACCATTCGGCGGGGATCTCCATTATAGGATCGCGGATAAAACTCTGGAAATGGTCAAGATGGAGAGCCAGATCAATTTTTTACAACTGACCAATGATTTGTTGGCTGGAGGCAGCAGTGGGAAACGTCCGGAGGTGGTGTTGATACAAGCTCCGCATTTGCAGGTGAATGGACTGGTGGATTTTGGGGATTTGAACAAGAGTGATGTGAAAGTCAAATTTCTCAATCAGCGGGATGTGGTGGTGGAGGTCGGGGGACGGAGGATCGAAATAAAAGCGCTGAAGGGGGAGCTTGCCTTTAAGGGCGGAGCGGTGAGCACGGTGGAACCGGGTTTGGTTGCACGCATGGCGGACGGGGGCATTTCGCTTAGCGGTAGGCTGGAGGTGATGGGTGAGAATAAAGCTTATCAGGCGGCGTTGAAATTGGATGATGTTTCCCTGGATGAACTGAAGGCGTTGGCTAGCGCACAAGGTAAAGAGAAAGATGACGTTAAGGTGGTGAATAACGAGGCGGTGAAGCAGGTCGAAGAAGGTGAAAAAGAAGAAGCTCAAGACGAAGGGGAGGACGCGACAAAAAAGCAGGTCGCGCAAGAGGAGGTGAAGGAAGAGGGCAAGGCCGACGAGGAAAAAAAGGTGGTGGAAAAAAGTGATGGCAACAAAGCGCCTTTACAGGGGCGCTTGTTTTTTGAATTTGATGGCAGTGGGGATGTTGGGACACCACTCAGGCAAGGCAAAGGTCTGTTGAGAATTGATGAAGCCCAGTTTTATAACATGCCGATGTTTGGAACTTTTTTTGATACGTTTAACAAAGTGATTCCAGCTTTTGGTCGACGCAAGGATGGTGAGACGCATGGCACACAAAAACTGACGGGCACGTATCTAATAGAAGATGCGAAGATCAGGTCGGAGGACTTGCGTATCCGGGGGAATTTGAGCCGGGTCGAAGTGAAGGTGTTTTATGATGTGGCGAAGGACTATGCGGATATTGATGGTAAGATCGAGCTCACCGGAGCGGTGGGGGTGGTGACTACTTTAGCGAGCAATCTTCTGGAAATCGAGGGCACGGGGCCGAGGAAAGACTTGAAGTGGGGGTTGAAGAATTTAAATGCAAGCGGCTTGGTTAAAGGTGGGATGAAAGGGGTGGGAAAAACCGGCGAGGGAGTGATCAAGGCAGGAGAAGCTACGGTGAAGGGGGCCGCTGCGATGACGAGCAAGGGCGCAGAAAAGATGATCGAAGGAGCCGGTAAGGTAGGGGAGGGATTAAAAAAGGTGCTGCCTTTTGGTATCGGAAAGAAGGGCAAGAAGGAGAAAAAGACCGCTGAGGGTGAGGCTGAGGGGGAAGAGCTTAAGGGTGGCAAGGAGGCGGATAAAAAAAGCGAGCCAGAAAAAGTGATTCCCGTTCCAAAAAAATAGACCCTTTAATTGATGGAGAATTTAAAAAGTAAGAGCCAGTGAACGCGGAAATTAAAAATCCTGCGCATTTTGGGGTATCTATTAATTGCCGTGCCCCTAAGTTGCTGAACCAGGTTCAAGCTGGAGAATATTCGCTTGCGGATAGGTCTTTCATTTTACCATATTGCTTATAGTTTGTATGCTTGATGTATCGGGCAAGTAATGTTCCATTGCACGGCACTCGAGTTTTTTTGCTTATATCGCGCTTTTATATTTTGCCAAGATTGGTAAAATCCATGAAAGCTTGTTTGAGAGTTTAAATCACAACATAAATGAAAATTTTTTATATTCGATTCCATCTGGCTGTTGCCGCTCTGTTTTTAGCATCATGCGCTGTGGTGCCGCACGTTAGAGAACTTAAAATTCCGATTTTGAATTCCGCTGCAGTCGGCCAATTGATAAACCCGACTCGCCACACGGATGAAACCGTGGCTGTTTTGAAGGAGGAAGGGTTACAGGATGAGGACGATACGGCGGCTATTGTGGCTGCCTTGCGAGCTAGTTTGAAGGCAAACCCATCTTTGGGGAAAAGGCTGGCGGTGGTTGAAGTTTGTTTTGATGCGGGGGAGCTGGAAGCTGGGGACGATTCGATGAAGGCGGCAGGGTATTATCTGGCTGCAGCCGAGTTTGCCCTGCCGGGCGCTAAGTTGGATGGGGCGAACGAAATTGAGAAAGACTTGCTGGAGATGTATAATTTCAGTTGTGGTCTGGCGGCCCGTATACTTTTCAAGCATGGGCACGATTGGAGCAAAACGATCGTCGTTGAGGGGCCTGACCGGAGTTATCGATTGAGCAGTAAAACCTCTGGGAAAGGTTATATCTCGCCCGCCTTTTTTGATAAATTATGGGTGGCTAAAAATCTTGAATTTAAAGGTCTGGACCGCTTGAAACGAACCGTCCGTGAAGGTTATGGGGAAATGATGGTGGGGCACCGGGAGTGGACCGCCGAACGTCTGAAAAAAGAACCGCTTTTGTCTCCTGCCGGATTGGCGCTTCCACTATCCGTTGTTATTTCCCCTGTAGATAACAACGGGCGGGTGGAAATGGCTTTTTATGACGCTACGCTTGTAGACGAAACTCGTCTGGCGGGGAAGGTGGTTCCTTTGGCTGCTGATTTCACTGCGCCTCTGGCGATGTTTTATAACTACAAACCAAAGGGAAATATGGGCAAGCAGGGTTTGTTTCATCCGGGGCGTTATAGCCAACGCATGGGTTTGATTCAATTTGAACCTTATCGCCGTGATGAAATCCCCATTGTATTTGTACACGGCCTGGCATCCAGTCCGGGAACCTGGATGGTCGCGGTGAACACTTTGCGGGCCGATCCTGAATTACGCAAACGTTACCAACTGCTGGCTTTTTATTATCCTACCGGTTTTCCAATTGCTTATAATTCGAGTGGTTTGCGACAAAATTTGGAAAAATTCCAGAAATTTTATGATGCCGGAAATAATAACCCTGCGATGAATAACATGATTATCGTAGGCCACAGCATGGGAGGAATCCTGAGCAATGCGCAAATCCGCAGCAGTGAGGATACTTTTACCAAGGCGATTTTCACTAAACCTATCGACGAGGTAGAAGGGCTTAGCGAGAGCCAGAAGACGATGGCAAAAAAGCGGCTTATCTACCAAGCTGATCCCGACATCACTCGTGCGGTGTTTGTGGCGGCACCCCATCGGGGCAGCTCGATCGCAACTCATCCGATAGGTAATATTATCAAGAAGTTGATCAAATTTCCGATTGAAATCCTCACCGGTGCGGAAATTTTTCGAGTGGAAGAGCTTTCTGCTGACTTGACGGATTACGGCAGGCATATTGCAGATCGGGGAGCTAGTAGTATCAATAGTCTGGA
>JAJRVS010000042.1 GCA_024277195.1 Verrucomicrobiota bacterium
GGAGGAGATTGAGGAGGTGCTGCGGGCGGGGGGGAAGTTGCCTTTGGCGGCGGCTTTGCGCTGTCGGGTGAGATATTTTACGGATGGGGCGGTGTTGGGGAGCCAGGGATTTGTGGATGAGTTTTTTGCGGGGCGCCGGGAATGTTTTGGGCAGCGCCGGAAGGATGGGGGGAGGAAGATGCGAGGGGCGCAGTGGGGGGAGTTGCGGGTATTGCGGGACTTGAGGAATAAGGCGGTGGAATATCGACGGCAAGACTAAATGACAAGCCGCAATATTTGTGAATATTGAGGGAGAGTTTTTTGCGGCAGCTCAAATGAGTTTCTAGGAAAATAAAATTGCAGTTATTTTTTTGGGTAGAATGAACGTCACACTTCGGTGGGGCTTATGATTTCGATGGGGGTGATTGTGGTTGCTTCTATCGAAGTAATGATGTTTTTTCCCTGTATTATGAAGAGATATTTGTTTTTGCTTGTTCAGCTTGTCTGTGGGTTTGAGATGCTTTTTCCTGCTGTGGCGGTAGAAAATTGGCCAGGGTGGCGCGGTCCGAGGGGGGATGGCACGGTGGAGGCCGGTTCTGATCTTCCCGTGAAATGGAGCGTGCCGGAAAATGTGATTTGGAAAACGGCGCTGCCGGGTAAGGGGCATGCGTCACCGGTGATCTGGCAGGATCGAATTTTTCTAGTCGAAGCGGTGAAGGAAACGGAACAGCGGGTATTGATCAGCTTGGATCGGCGGGATGGTAAGGTGTTGTGGCAGAAGACGGTGATCAAGGCTCCCATCGAGCACATTCATCCGCTTAACAGTTATGCGTCGAGCACTCCGGCGACGGACGGGGAACGGGTCTATGTGAGTTTTCTTGATGATAAAAAAATGTTTGTAGCGGCTTATGATTTTGACGGTAAGCAAATCTGGAAAAAACATCCCGGGGTCTTTTCCAGTGTGCACGGCTACTGCGCCAGTCCGGTGTTGTGGAAGGATAAGGTGATCATCAATGGGGATCACGATGGAGAGGCTTATATCGTGGCTCTTGATCGAGTCACGGGCGAGACCATTTGGAAAACGTCCCGTCCGAATAAAACCCGTAGTTATTGCACTCCGATTATCAGGAAGATCGACGGTCGCAATCAGTTGATTCTGTCTGGTAGTAAATCGGTGGCCAGTTACGATCCGGATAGCGGTAAGCAGCACTGGGTGATAGACGGTCCGACGGAGCAGTATGTGGCGTCGTTGGTTTATAATGGTAAAAATTTATTTATGACCTGCGGTTTTCCCGAGCGCCATTTGTTATCCATCGATCCGCACGGCAGCGGTAATGTCACCGCTACACATGTGAGCTGGAGAACCAGTGATGATTGTTCTTATGTTCCGAGCCCGGTGCTGGTTGGTGAGTATTTATTGATGGTATCCGACAAGGGGGTGGCGAGTTGTTTTTTCGCGGATAGCGGGGAAAAGCTGTGGAAAAAAAAGCTACTCAAACGTCACAGTGCATCATTGATCTCGGCCAATGGCTTGGCTTATTTTCTATCAGACAAAGGCATCATGACGGTGGTGAAACCTGGCAAGACTTACCAACAAGTTGCACAGAATCAATTGGGTGAAGCGACCAACGCTTCTCCTGCGGTGTATGATGGGAAGTTTTATCTGCGTGGAGACAAACATTTATATTGTATTGGCAAAAAGGGGGCGAAGTGATGGATTTATCAGATATGCGTTTGGATTATAGTGAAGGAGAGCTGCGGCGTTCTTCGCTGAGGGATGATGCCTGGGAACAGTTTGCGCTGTGGTTCGACCAGGCTTGCGAGGAGGATGTGCATGAGCCTAATGCCTTTAGTCTGGCGACGGTCAGCGCAGACAGTCAGCCTTCTTTGCGCACGGTGTTACTTAAATATTTTGATCAGAACGGCTTGGTGTTTTTCACCAACTATGAGAGCAACAAGGCGATGGAGATAGCTGCCAATAATAAAGTGAGTATGTTATTTCCCTGGCTGACATTACAGCGTCAGGTGATTATCAAAGGTGGGGCAGTCAAGGTGTCGGCAGCGGAGTCGTTGAAGTATTTTCTTAAGCGGCCGAAAGACAGTCAATTAGGGGCGTGGATATCACGGCAGAGTTCGGTGATCTCGTCTCGTCAGGTTTTGGAGAGTAAGTTGGCAGAGATCAAGGCACGCTTCACCAAGGGGGATATTTCGCTGCCGCCGTTCTGGGGCGGGTTTCGCATCGAGCCACAGTCTTTTGAATTCTGGCAGGGAGGGGAGAGCCGGATTCACGATCGTTTTTTATATACGAAGGATGAAGCAGGGAGCTGGGGGATTGAGCGATTATCTCCGTGAAGGGGAGCAAAAATTATGGCTGAGAAGCCCAGGCTAGTGCGTTGGTCAGTAGCTTGCGGAAGGAAGGGTTTCTGAAGTCTTCGACAATGCCGAGTGAGGTGTAAAAGACTTTGGCTTGGTTTTTTCCGTAGTGATGGGTCCACGCCAAGGGTTCAGAAGGTTGGTCTTTTTTTGCGACACTGATCAGCAAAGTGGAGGTGCCTGCTTTCAGTGGTGCGGAGCGGTAGAGGCGTGCGGAATGTTTGAGGTCGACTCCTTTGAGGATGGGGTGATCTTTGGCTGGTCCGGTGACGATGTCAAAGGGATCGTCGTTGAAGTGACCATTGTAGTTGCCGCCCAATACGACGGCGTCAAAATCATCCCAGACGGCGCAGCCTTCGGGGGTGGGTTTGCCACGTAGAGAAAAGGCGTGGGAGGTGGTGCGGATGCCGAGCAGCGGTTTGCCTGAATCGAGGAAGTTGCGGATGGCGTTGAGTTGCTCCTTTTTAGGTGCGCGTCTGCGTGCACTGACAAAGAGAATGTCGGTGTTTTGCATGGCTTTGATCAAACCTGGGAAGTTATTGCGGTCGGGGCCTTCGTCCGATTTAGCTTTGATGAAGGTGGCGGTGTAACCGAGCGGCTTGAGGTCTTTTTGATAAAAATCGTTGAGACTTTTTTCGGTGAAGTATTCACGCTCGCCGATGAGGAAGAGGATATTAGTTTTTTTTGGCTCGGCGGTCTTTGCAATCAAAGGGCAGGTCAAGCAGAGGGCCAAGATGAGGAGGAGTTTTTTCATGGGGATTGGGTATTAAAGGTTGGCGGCGGCGTTTTGAAAGGCTGCTTTCATTTCCTGGTAGTCTTTTGTAACAGGGAATTGGGGGAACTCGGCGATGACGTTGGCGGGAGGGCAGAAGAGGATGCCGGCATCGGCTTCGCCGAGCATGGTGGTATCGTTGTAGGAATCCCCGGCGGCGATGGTTTTGAAGTTGAGACTGTGGAAGGCTTTCACCGCTTCGCGTTTTTGATCTTTTTGGCGCAGGGCGTAGTTGACGATTTTTCCACTGGCAGAATCGATTTCCAGTTGGTGACAGAACAAAGTTGGGTAGTCGAGCTGTTTCATCAGCGGTGCGGCGAACTCGTAGAAGGTGTCGGAGAGGATCACGACTTGGAATTCCGATTTCAGCCAGTCGAGGAAATCCTTGGCGCCGTCGAGTGGGCTCATTTCTGCGATGACGGCTTGCACGTCGGGCAGGCCGAGTTGGTTTTCATCGAGGATGCGCAGGCGTTGCTGCATGAGCTCGTCGTAGTCGGGGATGTCGCGGGTGGTGGCGCGCAAGGCGTCGATGCCAGTGCGTTCGGCAAAGTTGATCCATATTTCGGGAACGAGGACTCCTTCGAGGTCGAGGCAGGCGATAGTCATGTGGATAGATGCTGTGAAATGCTGAAAAATGCAAGTGGTGAGAATGAAATAGGGGATAGATGGAACCACGGACCGCCGCCGCTACAGCTAAGGCGAGTCAAGATGCACACAAAGGGACACGAATAAGATTAAGAAAGGAAGTGGGGGAACCGCGAATAAGAATGAGTGAGGTTTTTATAGAATGGAGAGGATTTTTGCGACGGGGAAGGAGATTTGCTCGCCTTGGTATTGGCCGATGATTTGTTTGCCGAGTGGGGAGTCGGGGGTGATGAGGGTGATCTCTTGATTTTCTACTTGGATCTCCAGACCTCCGGATGTGGGGGCGAGGAAAAACCATTGGGACTGTTGATTGATTTCCATTTCGACCAGAGCGCCGAGGTCGATGGGGTGATAGGTTTTGAAATCACGGGTTTCCATGGCCTCGAAACAGGAGGCAGCCTGGGCGATTTCTTCGGCTTGTCGAGCTTGGCCGTCGGCAAGGTAGTTGGCCTCGGTGGATTGGGTGTCGTATTTTCCGTCCGGTTGACTTTGTTCGTCATTGCCGCTTTGACGGGTTTGTTGAGAGGCTTGTTGGAAGCTTTCGAAGTCCTTTTTCAAAGCGGCGCGGATCGCGGCGATGATCATAGATTTGACGTTTGAGTTAAAGTTTGCCATCGGGCCGAAATGAAGTTTATCTTTTTGTCATGAACACCCCCGATCAAAATACTGAGCATTGGCTGAATCGCCGTCAATTTTCCGCCGGCATCGCCAGTATGGTAGGTGGAGCTATGCTTTCACCAAATCAGGCTTTTTCTCAAACAAAAAAATCACCGTTAGGCATTTTTGATCAACAATTTTCGATTTGCAATGAGACTTTTCGTGACTGGCCTTTTGACAAGGCTTTTGCTTTTGCTGCGGAGTGTGGATACAAAGCTCTGGAAGTGGCACCGTTCACGGTGGCGCATGATGTGCGTGATGTCACTGCTGCGCAGCGCAAAAAGGTGAAGGCTCAGGCCGAGGCTGCGGGTTTGGAAATTATGGGCTTGCACTGGCTGTTGTCGAAGACCAAAGGCTTTCATTTGACCAGTGCGGATCGTGAGGTGCGCAAACGCACGGCGGCGTATCTCGGTGATTTGGCGAGATTTTGTGCTGATCTTGGTGGTGACAAGTTGATTTTTGGGTCGCCGAAACAGCGTAATTTGGCAGAGGGCATGACGAAAAAACAGGGGGTGCAATACGCGGCAGAGGTGGTGGATGAAGCTTTGCCTGCTTTGGAAAAAGCGGGTGTGGTATTGGCGTTCGAGCCGCTATCACCGAAGATAACGAACTTCATGGACACCGCAGCAGGAGCAGTGGAGGTGATTGAAAAAGTGAACGACCCGCGTTGCCGGTTAATTCTCGATTGTCTGGCGATGTCCACTGAGAAAAAATCGATCCCTGAGATTGTTCGACAGCACAAGGATTTGTTGGTGCATTTTCAGGTGAATGATCCTAACGCGCAAGGGCCAGGTTTTGGCGATCTGGATTTTGTGCCGATTTTGCAAGTGCTGCAAGAGATCCAATATCAGGGCTGGATCTCGGTCGAGGTATTCAATTACAAAGCGGGACCGGAAAGGTTGGCGAAGGAGAGTATTGAATATTTAAAGGAATGTCAGGCGAAAATCCATGCCTAGGGTGAGGGGATGTGGAACGCAATGGTATTGCGTGGGGGTGGGGTGAATGCTAGGGATACTCGGATTGCCAATCCAAGCCACGATGTGGGGGAGGTGAATGTAGAACGCAATGGCATTGCGTGGGGCGTGGGGGTGAATTCGAGGGGGAACCCCGGATTGCCCCGCCTTCGCCCCAATGGCTATGGCGCGCCAAGCAATCGATGCCATGATTTGATTTTGCCTTACTCTTTTTTAGGCCACATTATGCTGATGTCTTTCACCGTTTCATCGGCGAGTAAATCGCCGCCTTCTGGACCGACGAGGCAGGAGTTGATGATGGCGCTGTAGCTGCCGCCTCGGGTGGCTTCGTCGGTGGCGAGGTAGGCTCCGGTAGATTGACTGAGTTGGATGACGAAGGTTTGCAGGGCGGGGCTGCGGGCTTTCATGCGCAGACCGAATTCGGTGTAGAGTTCGAAGGGGTTGGTGGCGATGGCGATGTCACCGATTTTGATGACGTGCAATTCCATCGGCAGATAGGGTTCGTTATCTTGTTTGGCAAAGCGGTCGATGGTTTTCTGATTCCAACGTTGTTTCCAGCCAGTGTCGGAGCCGCTCTTTTTTGCCTGTTCTTTGAGCTTGGCAATTTCAGCTTTGGCTAGGGAGAGCTCTTCTTTGGTGACTTTGCGCACGGGCAGGTCGAGTTGGCGCACGCTGTGTTGCATCGGGGCGTCGAAGTGGATGTCGTTTTTGGCGACTTGCCAGGCGTCATCGACGGCGCGGGTGATGCGGCGTCCGATCTCTTGCAGGCGAGTGCGTTGGGCGGCGATGATCATGCGTCCTTCGGCGGCTTTGCGTAACATCAGGTGAGGGGATTGATCACCGGCGGCTCCGACCCAGCTCAGCACGATGAGGTCTTTGCCGTGGATGGCGCGCAGTTGCTCGCGCACTTCGTGCCAGTAGTCGGCGTTGACGGCTGAGCGACCTTCTACCTCCTGTCCGGGGCAGGCGACGTTGACGGCGGTGGCGGTGAGTTTTTTATTGGTATCAAAAAAGAACAGCACTTCGACCCCGTGATCCTCGGCTCCTTCTAATTTTTTAAAACTGGGCAGGGCGGTTTTTCCATACATCTGCGCGTGACCATCCATATAGACAATGCGTCGGTTATGCGCAACGACGGCGTGGCCGAGTCCCCAGCTGACTCCGCCGGGTTTGCGGTTTTTCCAAGCTTTGGCGGTCATCTTGGCGAGTTTGTCGTAGAGGAACTCGCGGTAGGCAGTGGGTTGGATCACATCTTTGGGAATGTCGTAGGTGCCTTCGTTCATCACGGGGGCGGTGTGGGTGTGGGTGGCGTTGATGACGATTTTATCGAGGTCAATTTCTGGTTCGACTTGTTTGAGCTTAGCCCGGAAGCCTTCGAGCACGCCTTTGCGGATGGCGACGAGGTCGCAGGAGATGAGGATGGTCTGTTCGCTTTTTTTGCCGCCACTGGTTTTTTCTAAAACGACCACGGAGGCAGTGACGGGGGTTTCGATTTCCTTGGCGATGCGGGTGTGCATCTGACCGGCAAGAGCGACGGGTAGAGGAGGGGTGATGTCAGTGGTGGCCTGACCAATGAGCAGTTCGGCCGAGGCTTGGCAGGGAAGACTGCTGATGAGAGTGAGTAAGAAAAGCGTTGGGAAAGGGTTTTTGAAAATTCGGGGTGAAGTCATAGTGGATTTAATAAACACGGGGTGGATTACAAAATCTCATAAAATGTTTATAAAAATTATAAACATAGGTGAAGAAGAATTGAAGATTGAAAATGGAATAGACTTGAATGAATAGCTTTATGGATTCACTGTCTGGATCTACCTTTATCGCTATTGATCTGAAAAAATGTCGTTGTTGAATTCGAAAAAACGTGAGCCGCTGGAAGAGTTGTGGAGTTTTTCCGGGGAAGAGGGTGTTTTCTGGAATGAGCTTTTGCGGATATTTGCCAGCCAACTCGACGCTGCCAGTGGGGTAGTTTTTTTTTCCCAAGGATCTGATTCGGATAATGGTGAGGGTGAGGCGGAATGGTTGCCGATTGCTCACTGGCCGGAGGCTGAGGAAACTCGTCAGCGCCTCTACAGCCAGCGTGAGGTATTGCTTGATCTGGCGAAGAGGAGTTGGGAAAAAAGTTTAGAGCAGGGCAGTAGGGGGGGGGTGATTTTTGGAGAGGAAGAAGGGGTTAGGATGGCGGCGCTGGCACTTTGTTTGGAGCGTCCGGATGAGATTTGTGTGGCGGTTTTCCTACGTTATGGAGAAGATGACTTTTTTCACCCTCCCACTAGGAATGCCCAGTTGATGCGGGACACCCCATTGATATGGGGGGCAAACCCTTTGGTAAACTTGGTGGCGGGGGCCGATGGTGAAGGTGAGGGGCACCATTCCGACCGTGAGGCTTCGGCTTTGGCGATCAATTTATCTTTACGGCTAAATGAAGAAGAACGTTTTTTAGCGGCAGCGATGACGGTTTGTAATGAGCTGGCTTCGGGATGCCATGCTGATCGGGTTTCGATTGGCTGGCGTCAGGGAGATACGATTCGTTTGATCGCGACGAGTCATGTGGACCGTGTTTCCAGAAAGTCGGAGTTGGGTCGTTACCTGTCCGCTGCTATGGAAGAATGTCTGGAGCAGAATGATGAAATCGTCTGGCCACCTGCGGGTGGTTTGCAATCGATCGACCGGGATCATGAGGCGTATTCGCGTCGAGAGGCGGTGTCGCGACTGGCATCGATTCCTCTGCGGGTGGATGACGAGGCGGTGGCGGTGATCACTTTGGAGCGGGGTTCGGTGGATTTTGTGGAGGAGGATTTGGATGGTTTGCGACTGATCTCGGATTTAGTGATCCGTCGCTTGGATGATCTCAAAAGGCGTGATCGGTGGATCGGGGCGAAAATTGTTTCAGGGGCGCGGCGAGCGTTGAGCTGGGTATTTGGAATCGAACACACCTGGACAAAACTCTTAGTGATCTTGCTGGTGGGCTTACTGGGTTTTTTATCTTATTACCCATGGCAATATAAAATCGAGGCTCCGTTTCAACTGCGGGTCGAAGAGATGTATCATGTGCCGGCGCCTTATGTGGGTTATTTGAATACGGTGGAGGTTGAGCCTGGGGATGCGGTTGAAGCGGGGCAGAAACTAGCCAAGTTGGATGATGCGGAGCTGACGCTGCATGTGGCGGAATTGAGTGCTGCGGTGGAGCGTAATTTGAGTGAAGCTAAGCTGGCAAAATCAGATTCACGGATTGGTGAGATGCAGATTGCCCTGGCCAAGGTTGAGGAATCACGCGCTCAATTGATGAAGGTTCAGTACTCGTTGAGTAAAGCGGAAGTGCTTTCGCCGATCACCGGAGTGGTGGTGGAGGGGGACTTAAAGGAGCGTTTGGGGTATCCGGTGGAGAAAGGAGAGGCTCTATTCAAGGTGGGAAAAATTGAGGACATGTATGCCGAGTTCAAGGTGCATGAGCGGAATATTGCTGATGTGAATGTAGGGGCAACGGGTGAGCTGTCGTTTGCCAGTCGACCCGGAATCAGATTTAAATTTGTGATCAAGGAGATCGAGCCGGTTGCTATTCCTGACCAGGAGGGAAATCGTTTTATTATGCGTGTGGAGGTTTCACGAGAGGGTGCTGAGTCGAACTGGTGGCGACCAGGAATGAGTGGTCTGGCAAAAATTGACGCAGGGATCCGTAGCCCTCTGTGGATATTTACTCATCGGGCAATCGACTTTTTGCGATTAAAGCTGTGGTTTTGAGGAAAGGAGTCATAAGTTAGAGGTTAGGATTAAGAATGGCTAAACAGGAGCAACAGATGTTCAGCGACTCGTGGCACCGAATTGCCCAGGAGCGAGTCCGGTTGAGCCCATCGGTTGAGGTGACTCGCCAGGTGTTTCGTGGGCAGCGGTGGTTCTTGTTGCGAGACCCATTAAACAACGAATTTTACCGGGTATCACCCGCTGCTTACGCCTTGATCGGACGATTAAGAGGTGACCGTCCCCTTGAAGAGGTTTGGCGGGAGTGCCTGGCGCTTTATCCTGAAGATGCGCCGGGACAAGAAGAGGTGATCCAGGTTTTGTCCCAGTTGTATAAAGCCAATTTGTTGAGTTCGTCTTTTGCTCCTGACAGTCAGCAGTTGTTCGAGAGATACCGTAAAGGCTGGCGTAAAAAGTTGCGCGGGCAAGCTCTGAACTTCCTGTTCATGCAGATTCCGATCTTCGATCCAAATCGTTTTTTGGAAGTGATACGGCCAGTGACGCGACTGCTATTCACTCCACTGGGGGTGTTGCTGTGGTTGATTGTTGTCGCCTGGGGTGGCAAAACGGCGATTTCCAATTTTGATGCTTTAGTGGACCAAAGTGCGGGCGTGTTGGCTCCGTCTAATCTCATCTATATGTACTTGTGCATGGTTTTTCTAAAACTGATTCACGAGACCGGGCATGCGGTGGCTTGCAAACAATTTGGTGGAGAGGTTCACAAATTCGGAGTGATGCTGATGATTTTCACACCGCTTCCGTTTGTCGATGCGACTTGGAGTTGGAGTTTTAGAAAAAAGTGGCAACGGCTGTTGGTGGACGGTGCAGGGATGGGAGTGGAATTTTTTATCGCCAGTCTCGCGGCTCTTCTCTGGGCGAATTCCGGGGATCCTTTTGTGAATAAGTTGGCTTATAATGTCATGTTCATTGCTTCGGTATCGACTTTGGTATTTAACATCAACCCCTTGTTGCGCTTTGATGGTTATTATTTATTCAGTGATTATTTTGAAATACCCAATCTGTATCAACGGGCACAAAACCAGATTCGTTTTCTGGCGGAAAAGTATCTACTCGGTGTGCGTGCGGCTTTCAGTCCGGCGGACAGTGCTTCAGAAGCTTGGTGGTTGACGACTTATGGGGTGGCTGCTTTTTGTTACCGTATTGTGCTGTTATCGGTGATTACTTTTTATGTGGCGCAGAGTTTTTTAGGAGTCGGCCTGGCGATCGCCGGTTTTTGCGTATTTATGTATTTTATTGTGCCGGTGGGGAAATTCGTTCGTTATTTGTTCACCAGTGATCGGTTGCTGCGGGTGCGTAGGCGAGCGTTGGCTGTGGTGGCATTTTTTCTTCTGATTGCCATTGGTCTGTTGGGTTATTTGCCTGCGCCACGAAGCTTGCGAGCATCTGGCGTGATCAGTGCTGAAGAGAGAACGGGAGTCTTCGTGAACACCTCGGGTTATATTGCAGAAGTCCATCAGCATTCGACAAAGACGGTCACCAAGGGGGACTTGCTGGTGGTATTGGAGAACTCAGAACTTGCGATGGAAATTGCTTCGATGAAGTCACGTCTGGATCAGCTCCGACAACAGGTTGAGCTGGCTAGGCAGCAGAGGTATGCTTCGGTTTTACGGCCTTTGCAGCGTGAGTTCAAGGCTGCGGTGACTTACCTCGAAGAGCTGAAACGTCAGCGCACTGAGCTGAATGTATTGGCTCCGCACGCAGGCATTTGGGTAGCTCCATCTAGTCGAGAAATGGTGGGAACCTGGGTTCCCAGAGGCACCGAAATAGGTCAGGTGATTGATCCGGACTCTTATCAATTTATTGCGGTGGTGAATCAACGCGGGGCGGCCGATCTGTTCACCAGGAAAATCCAGCGATCGAGCGTTCGATTACGTGGCCAGGCGGGACAAGAGATCGAGGTGATATCGCAAGATATTCTACAAGCAGATTTGGAGAAACTGTCGACGGCGGCTTTGGCGTGGAGTGCTGGAGGGGACTTGGAAGTGGATAACAAGGATGACAGTGGCACGACGGTTAAGGAGGGCTTTTACCAGGTGACGGCCGAGTTGGATGCTGACCAGATTGCAGGTATGACGCTTTACGAAAATGCCTCTGGGCAGATCCGTTTTGAGCTTCAGCCGGAACCGTTTTTTGCTCAGTGGTGGCGTTTGTTCCGACAAGTGATTCAAAAGGATCTCAATCAAACCTGAAATGATCACACCCAGTCAGCGCTATTATCGCAATGCAGCACGCAAAACGGTACCTGTTCCAGAGGGGATGGATAGGGTTGTATTGTCGATCATTGGGCGCTGGAGGCGTCGTGCAGGTGTGAAGCGGCGTTTGCGGCGCGAAGCGCGGAAGGTTCTCAAAATTTCCGAGCAGCGTTTCAAGGGGCTCGACGAGAAGGAGCTCAGTGAGGAGGTGATTCGTCTTCACGGAGACGCGAGACGAGGATCTCTGGATGGTGGTGGAGCCAGGGAGGCGATGGCTTGCCTGGTGATCATCTGCGAACGGGTGCTTGGCATGACTCCCTATGAAGAGCAGGTCATGGGAGCGCTTGCTATTAAGCAAGGTTTGTTTGCAGAGATGGCAACCGGTGAGGGGAAGACGTTAACGATTGCGCTAGGAAGCCTTATCCTCGCATGGTCTGGCTACCCGATACATGTCATCACGGTGAATGATTATTTGGCTGAAAGGGATGCGGAAAGCTTGCGCAATTTTTATCGATTTGCCGGCGTGGAAGTTGGATTTGTGGCGGGTAAGATGGAGCCTGATGAGCGTCGTGAAGCTTATACATGCGGGGTAGTCTATACCACCAGTCAGGAGTTATTGGCTGACTACTTGAGAGATCGTTTGAAGGTCGGTGAGGACCAGGCTCCGTCCCAGCAGTTGGTGAGACAATTGTTCAGTAGTCAATTGGGAGAGGGGGGCAGTGGGCAGGTGATGCGTGGGATTCATACGGTGATAGTTGATGAGGCGGACAGTGTGCTCATTGATGAGGCGGTAACTCCTTTGATAATCAGTAGAAAGCATAAGGCGGATGATTTTGCCGAGTGTTGCCGTGTTGCGCGGGAGATTGCCATGTCTCTGAAGGCGGGGCGTGATTTTTCGATTGATCATGCGCGCAATGAAATTCAGTTTCGAACATCGGGAGAATATCAGATTGACCGCCAGCGTCATCGTTTGTCTCCAATTTGGCGGAGTCCTGACAGACGCGAGGAACTGGTTCGACAGGCACTGGTGGCGGAGGAGTTTTTTCTCAGGGATTCTCACTATACGATTCTGGAAGGAAAGGTGGAGATCATTGATGAATTCACCGGCCGACTGATGCCTGGGAGAACTTGGAAGCAGGGCTTGCACCAGGCGATCGAAGCGAAAGAGGGAATCACCTCGACTGATCCTACGGAGACTTTGGCGAGCATGAGTTTTCAGCGTTTTTTTAGGATGTTTCGGCATATCTCCGGGGTGTCAGGGACGGCACGGGAAGCTGCGGGCGAGCTTTGGACTTTGTACCGATTACCGGTGGTAAAAATCCCTACGCACCGACCTTGTCTGCGACACATTGAACCGATGGCTGTGTTTGGTAGCAGCGACTTAAAACGGGAAGCGATCGTCAATGAAATTGAAGAACTACACCAGCAGGGGCGTCCGGTGCTGGTAGGTACCCGGACAGTAGAGGAAAGCGAAATTCTAGCGGAAATGTTGAAGGAACGGGGCGTGGCCTGTGATGTTCTTAATGCGGTTCGCCACAAGGATGAAGCTGATGTGGTTGCGCGAGCTGGGAAAAAGGGGGCGGTGACCATTGCAACTAACATGGCGGGCCGAGGAACCGATGTGAAGATAGCTGGTCCAGAGCTGGAAATAGGGGGCATGCATGTGATCCTGGTCGATCCGAATTTCTCCGGACGTATCGACCGGCAACTGATGGGGCGGACGGCACGCCAAGGAGATCCGGGCAGTGTAAGGGCGTATCTCAGTGTGGATGATGAGCTGATTACTCGATTTTTGCCGAAATTTATGAAGAAGCGCCTCAAGTTGGCTTCCATGGCTCAATCTGTTGGTTATCAAAGACTTGCCTTGTCCTGTATACATCACGCTCAAAAGGCGTCAGATCGCTTGGGGGCCAATCAACGTAAATCGGTGCTCAAGATGGATACCTGGGTCGATGAGCATCTGAGTTTTGTGCCTGAATCAAGAAGGATGTAGAGTTGTAACTCGCTTGAAACAACTGCTTGAAGGTGTTTTTGCAAGGCTTTGCCTAATGGCTATCGTTGCGTTATCGAATAAAGTTAGGAATTGCTTTGACTTCCTGCAGTAAATTGGGGAAAAAGGGATGCATTATAGTAAATAAATGGTAAATTCTACTGATTGCTGATTTGTCTTTCTCCTAATTTTCTCTCCCACCTTAGATGTCCCGTAAAGCTAATCGAACACGTGATGGATGGAAGCGCTTCTTAATGGGCGGTAAATCCAATGGCGGTTTCCGTGGGCGAAAGAGTGGCGGGCGACGTGGAAGTGGTGGTTTTACGGTGGAGGCCTTGGAACCGAGATTGTTGCTGAATGCGGCTTTGTATGATGGGGCGGTGACGGAGGCGGATAGTGCTAATGGTGTGGCTGGAGCGACGGATGCGCAGGATGCGATCAAGACGCAGTTTATCGCTACGCTGACAAATTTGGGGCAATTGGGTGAGGGGCTGAATGCGGATGGCAGCTTGAATGATACTCTGGACGGGACTGGGGTGCCGATGTTGGATCAGACTTTGCGGGATGTGTTGGGGGATGATGTGGGTAAATATTTTACTTGGGCGGATGAGGTTGGAGAGCAAGCGGGGATTGAGGCGTATCTGTCAAATTATGGAGATACCGATGCGGGCAACGGAGATCAGCGTCCTGATTCGGCGGGTTTGGCTTTAGAATTGCAGACTGCGATGAGCAATGCGGGGCTGACAGGATCGGTGACGGATAGTTCTACCAATTTTGGTTTGCAGTTTGACTTTAGCTTTTCGTTGTCATCGACATTGGCGACGGATTTGAAGTTGGGCGAGGCGGCGGAGGAGTTCAATTTACGCTTGGAGGATGGTACGAGCATCAATGTATCGAATGACCGAATCATATCTTTCTCGATTGGAGCGGATCTGTCGATTTTAGATCCCGCGACAACGGTGGGAGGGCCTCCTGCGGCGACTCCAACGGCGGCTGAGAAGCTGGCAGATTTGCAGGATGATACTAATTTCTGGGTGGATTTCGGGCAGTATCAAGCGACTTCGCTGGCGCAGCAGACGACCACGACTTATGGGGGACTGGATGATTTTGGGATTCAGATAGGGATACTTGGTGGTCAGCAAGGTGGCGCGGGAGCGGGTGCCTGGGTGGATGCGGATAGTGGAGCTGGCATTACAGGGCCGAGTGCGCAGTTTTTGCTTGATGTGACTTCCTACTTGGATTTTTCAAATGGGGAGGATTTGATCACGGCGGATGGCAGGATGGATCTGGCGGAGTTCAAGTGGATCTCGACGGCGGCGACCCCAGATTGGAGCGCGGCCTATGATCTGGAGCTGCCGACGGGGCAGGCGAGTGCGATCGGTGGAGGTTTTCAGACCAATACGGTGGATGCAATTTTTCAGGTTGAGGTGGCAAATCCTGCTGGCAATACTTTCATCGGTGGGTTGGACGGGGTGACGGGGCAGTTGAGCTTTAGTGATGATAATTTGTTTGATGACCGAGCCCCTTTGGTGACGGCTGACGAAACGATGTCGGCTTTTTCACGGATCACGCCGAGGGATTTGTTGAACATGGTGGATTCTACCACGGCTTGGGCAGAGGCTTTGGATAACAGTGAGCTGTTTAGGGATCAGTTGCCGTTTTTAAATTTGGATGAGGGCGATGCTTTTGCTTTTGGTGAAGCGTTTAGGAGGGTGTTCCTCGCTCAGATGCAGAATACGGAGCAGGTGTTGACTGCGGTGAATGCGCCTTTCACTTGGTATGATGATGGCAGCGGTGCCTTGGTGAGAGCTCCTTTGGATTTCACCGGAGGCGGATCTTTTTTGGTATCTTATAATGGTGGAGCCTTTAACTTTGTGACGGTTTTTCCGGATGCGGGTCGCAATAGTCTGCAAGGTATTGTTAGCGATCTGAATGCGGCCTTGATAACGGCGGGTGTGGGGGGCGCGTCGGGGATGCAAGCTAGGTTGACTGATACGGAGTCGCCGAGGATTGAAATTTTTGCTCCAGATCCGGATCAGTTTGTGATGACGGGGTTCAAGGCTGCTGGTATTGGGGTGCTTGATTTCGGGTTCAATGCCTACAGTGAAGTAGTGCTTGCTAACAACAGTGCTAATTTTGGTAATGGGGTAGCTGCGGGTGAAGAATACCAGCTTGGAGGTATAGCTTTTGAGTCTGGAGCGGCGATTGATGTGACGGATTTCTCTTCGGTGCGCACTTTTACTATTGAGGTGAATGGTGGAGCTGCGGTGAACGTGATCATTCCGATTCAATCCTACTCCGGGGTGGGGGCTTTGGTGGCTCGTCTGCGCGATGTATTGGCGGCTGAGGGTTTGTTTGACGCTGCGGCTGGCACGGGGGTGGTGGTGGATGTATTGGATTTGGGTAACGGCGATGAAGGGATTCGGATTTATGGCACGGGGGAAATCTACGGGCTGACGATTTCAGGCACAGGTTTGGCTGAATTAAATCTGACGGCGGCGGCACAGACTTCGGAATACATTGATTTTACGATCACTCGGGATGGGACGGCGAGCAGTTACCGAACTTATTTCAGCGGGAATCGCACCAATGGTTTGGCAGGATCCAATAATATAGCGATGTCGGACTTGGCTGATGATCTACGTTATGGTCTGGAGAATACGACTTTTGTCGCTGGTGTATTAACCCCTCTGCTGGATCAGGCAGCTGGCACGGGAATTGATATCCGTGGAGATAATTCTGGTTCGTTGCAGTTTTTTGCGCGTAATCCTGGTGATGCGACGGGCAAGATATCACAGATTGAGATCGCTGCCATTTCGGGTGGTTTGAGCCAGCTTGCTTTTGGCACGACCCCTGCGAATAACGGTCAATCGGCGCCATTTGCTTTGAGTAAACGTTTTATATCGGCTAACTTTACTAGTCTGCAGGATTTTGCTGCGGTGGTAGCGGGAGGTTCGCTGGCGGCAGCGGCGCAGCCAGTTTTCGATACGTCGCGGATGAGTATCACCTTTCCGATTGAATTTGATTATACGCCAGCGAGTCTGACGGGGACGCAAGCGGTGGATGTATTGCTGGATTCTGAGTATGGTGAGATTTCGCAATTACAGACAGACAGTTCGGTGACGGTGGATCGCACCACCAACTCGAGTTTTGGGTTTGAGGTGGGTTTGGTGCCGGATACGGCTGTGGCGGAGGTGTTGGAAGTGGAGGTATCGGTGGGGGTGGCGAATTGGGATGGGCAGATGCAAGGCGACGGGATATTGCAAGTGATTTTGGATGACGGAGTGGTGCATGATTTGCGTATCGATGCGGTGGATACGGCGGACAATACGGATCCCTCTGATTTTGCTGCTGATGTGCAGGCAAAAATTGATGCTAACGCTGCCTTGGTGGGCAAGTTGACCGTGACGACTCGGGTGGGAGCGGATACTCGTTATGAGCGCCTGGTATTTACGACTGATCCAGCAAATACCAATACTCGCATGCTGCAAGTTTTGGCTCCAGATAGGATAGCGAGTTCGGTGGTGACGGCTAATGGCTCGGTGACCAATCTGGGATTTGCGGTAGGTCAAACTAATTTGATTGCTGTGACGGATACGGTCACGGCAGCGGGCTTGGCGAGTTTTAATTTAACTCCGGATACACGAGCTTTGTTTCGTTTTGATTTGCTGGATGGCAATAGCGGGGACGTGGTGCTCAATGCCAGTGAAACAGCGGACAATAGTTCATTGCAGGATTTGATTGATGATTTGAATTTTGCCATTGAGCAGAGTTTGGAATTGAGCACGGAATTCGAGGGTAAGGTGGAGGCTTTTGATGATGGGGGAAAGATAGGGTTTCGCCTGAATGCTAATGTTTTCCCTAACGATGGTTCTTATGCAGCGGAGAATTGGAGTCTGGAAGTAGTGGCGACGTATTTCGAACCTCAGCCGAATGCGGTTTCGGGAGAGTTGTATGTGAAGGAGAGGACGGCGGCGGGTGCGCTGACGGACGTGCGCTTGACGGTGGTGTCCAAAGCTCTGCAGGGTAGTAATCCGTTTTTGTTGAGCGACCCTGCGGTGTTTCAGATTTCGATCAATGGTAGTGATTATGTAACGGTGACGGTGCCTGCCGGTAGTGGTACGCCGACGATGGGAGATTTGATCAGTGATATCAATGCGGCTTTGGCGGCTACGGCTGTCACTATGGGTGCGACGTATAATTTGAGCGATTTTTTGCGAGCGGGCACTTACGGTGATGGTTCGCGTGTGGCTATTTTTTCACTGGACAATTCGGCTGCCGCTAACCCAATCGTGCGGACCTTCCGTTTTGTGCCAGATGATGGTGTGGTGAATAATTCGGCGACTACGGCATTGGGGTTTTTAGTGGAAGAGCAGCGTATCGGAGCGCGTGGGGGTGAGGTGTTTTTGAATAACATCGCTCTGACGGGTGAAGCTGCGGTCACCAACCAAACGGTGACTGCTGAGGGATACTTTGGTTTTGTTGCTTTTGAAGCCGGCGATGGGCAATTGGATTTACGGGCTAAGGAAACGACCAATTTTGGTGGACGTTTGACCCTTCAGGATTTGAACAGAGCCACTTCAACGGATAATTTGACCTCGATTTCTACTCAGGTGGTGAATCCGAGCACTTTTGCTAGTTTGCAGTTGCGCAATTTGAGTTTCCCCGTGGATGCGAACACTGGGGAGGCATTTGCTGGATTGGCTTTTGGTCCTGGGGCAAGCATCACTTTAAAACACGATCCGACAGGGATGGCGGGACCGTCTGCCAGTAAGATTTCGGATTTTGCTAATCTTCCAGCGCCGGATTTGGTTTATAACAATACCCGAGGCATGGAAATGCTCTACACGGTGGGTTTTGAGGACATCATCGAGGGCTTGCTGAGGACGGCGGAGTATATTTCCGATCAAATGCGGATCGATCCTGACGGCGCGGCGGCGGGGGTGAATGCTTTTGAGTCGAAGTTGCTGTTTGTGAAATCGGGCTTGGTCGATGTGTTTGATTTGGGCTATGAGTTGGAGCAGTATATTCTGCGCCTGGAAAGTGCTAAGCCTGCGAGTTTACAGGAGTTGAAAAATACCATGGCGGGGATTTTTCAGCTAGATCTTGCTGATATTGGACTTTCTCTTGCGACGACTTACAGCGGGGGCTTGCTGCAGGAGGCGAGCATTGATTTGAGCCTGCCTTTTGTGAAGGCCTTTGCGACCAGCCTGCCTTTGTTTGTAGATTTGTCGCAGTTGCGCAATCGTTCCAGCGACCCGGCGATTGTCGATGACTATTTGGCGGGGCTTTCTGCACTAGCGAGCACAGGATCCAACCCGATGGAGGTGGAGCTGAGTATTTTGGCGGATCTGGATCTGGATTTGGGGATTCAAGTGGTGCGGGGGGGGATCAGTAGGCAACCGAGGGCGGTGATCTATCAGAGCTCGCAGATCAACACCTTGGTTAATCTGGCGGGAGAAAATTTTAATGGTGACTTGCCGGTAGGTAATGCACGCTTTCGTTTGTCAAACGGGATGGTGGCGGTGAACAAGTTTGGTGAGGTTGCCAATGATGATGCTAATGGCACGCCGGGGATTTATAATCAAGCGATGATGCAGCCGGGTTATGTGCAGCCTGCGGGTTTGACCGTGGATGTGGCTACAACGGAGGATTTGGATGCGGGGTATTTTGTACCAGCTTTCGGCAATCCTTATTTGCAGGGCAATACTGGTGGTCAGTTGATGATCGACGGAGTGGCATTGGCGGCGGGAGATAGCGTATTGGTGAATAACCAGGGGGAGCCTGCCTATAATGGAGTGTATGAGGTTCAGCGTGATGGCGTAGGAGTCCTTAATTGGCGTTTGCGCAGAGTGCCGGCTGCTGATACGGCAGCAGAGCTGAATGATTTGTTTGTCTCGGTGACGGGTGGAAATACTTATGCCGGCAGGGATTTCATCCAAGTGCAGGATCCCGTGAATGTGGGGGCGGACGCGGTGCGTTTTGCGCGTTTGATTGATCCTGCGACTTTTGAGATCAATTTGCAGGGTGATCAGGTTCTGCCTTATTTAGTTAGGGTGGCAACCACAGGGGAGTTGAGTGCAGATTTTGTAACTATTGATGGTAAAGATGGTTTGCGGGCTACGAGCACGGGGTCTTTGAATGCGGTGGTTTCGACCTTGGCTGATGGGCGTCAGGTGGTGGGTATTGATGGGGTGCCGGATTTGAAAGTGAATGATCTGATTTTGGTGAAAGATCAGGTCAATGGGGGAGGTGGCAATAATAGTTTCCAGAATGGGGTTTACCGCGTGAAGGTGGTGGGTAATGGGACGACTGCTTGGGAGTTGGTGCGGGTGAGTTTTGCTGATGAGGCGGGAGAGTTTGCTGAATTGCGGATCGCGGTGGCGGAGGGCAATGATAATGGAGGGGTGCGCTTGGTTCAGGATAATAATGTGCCAGGCCTGGCTGCGGGGGTGACGATCAATTTCAATAATAGCCTTGAGCGAGTCTATTCGAACGCGGATGGCAGTGGTGGTTTTGATAAGTGGGCGATTGTGAATCCGAATGGGCAAGGGAGAGCGATCTTGCCGATGGTGATCGTAGTGACGGATGAGAATGGTAATGAAATCATCATCACTAAGGATACTTCTGAGCTGACGGATGAGCAGAAAAATGACCCGGCGGTGGTCGCGGCACTGCCCGATTTTGACCCCGTCGATATTCGGGTTTTGAACTACGATGATGGCACGGGCCTTCGCACAGGTTTGGATCGCTTTTTTGACGTTACGGTGCCAGCTAATACGCCTGGGGTTCCTGCGCCGGCGGTGTTTTTCTCTGACCCTAGCATGCCGTGGTTAGAGTTGCCGCGTCTGGGACGAAACATTCCACCGACGGATGTGTTGAATATTTTGCGCGATCCATTTATCATGGGTGAGGCGCTTGACTTGGCCTTGTTTAATTTACAGTTTGCGATTGATCAGGCACTGGGGAATTACATTCCTTTGTTGGGAACGGATTTGCC
>JAJRVS010000043.1 GCA_024277195.1 Verrucomicrobiota bacterium
AAATCGTCTCCCGGACGAAGTTCGAGGCGCTCCCTCACTGATGCGGGTAGAACTAATTGTCCCTTTTGGGATAATACCGTTATCATAAGGTAAGAATATCTTACCTTGCATTATGGGTAAAGTTTCTTTTTTGACGAACGTCGAGCTCAGGCAACCCGCTACTGCCAAGAGAAAATACACCCAGTAGGAATCGAACCTACATCTATGGTTCCGGAAACCATTGTTCTATCCGTTGAACTATGGGTGCCTTGGCTCGGGATTGGTTTGATTGGCAGCTTCCGAGGGCAGCCAGAATCCCGACGGTCTTAAAGGAGTCGCCTTTGTGCATAGTTTCAAGCAAGAAATGTTGCACCGAGCCACTTCTGCAAGAATAATTGCATTGAACGGCACTTTCCTGTCTGTTCACCTCTCTCACTCAGCATCATGGACGAGGACAAAAAAAGAATTGTGATCAAAATCGGCTCCGGCGTTCTAGCGCAGGAAGAAGGTGTGTGCCTGGATCTCGACATCATCGCGCGATTGGCTCGTGCCATCGCCGGGCTCAATCAGGCCGGACACCAATGCCTGGTGGTATCCAGTGGAGCGGTGGCGGCCGGGCTCGATGCGCTGGGACTCGATCAACGCCCCTCGTCACTCGAAACCTTGCAGGCTTGCGCCGCTGCAGGACAAGCGAGATTAATGCATCACTATGAAGGCCAGTTCAGCCAGCAGGATTCGACGGTGGCCCAGATTCTACTCAGCCACGAAGATCTCGCCAACCAGCAGCGCCGAATCAACGTGAAAAACACCCTCACCCACCTGCTCGAATTTCCCGGTGTGATTCCGATCATCAATGAAAACGACTCAGTGGCCATTTATGAATTGAAAGTCGGTGACAACGACCGCCTTTCGACCGACATCGCGGTGCTGGCGGAAGCCGATCTGCTGATCATGCTGACCTCAGTGCCCGGTCTGCGTGGACCGGGTGCCAAGGATGATAACGACATCATCAAAAACATCCCCGATGTATCACAAGTACTGAGCTACGCCAGCGCCGAAACCGGCCGCTTATCCATCGGCGGCATGCGCTCCAAGCTGGAATGTGTGCAAACCGCCGTCGAAGCAGGCATCGAAACCCTCATCGCCAATGGCCGTAATCCCGAACAACTGCTCGAATTGGTTGACGGCGGCGGCATCGCCTCACGTTTCCCCGTCCCCGCAAAGACAAACACAGCCGGAGACAAATAAACACTGCGGTATTTCTTTTTACAGATTAAACTCTTTCCTTCTATCAGTGCTCATCAGTGAAATTTGCCTTCGAGTAATAATCTCCGACTGTCTCCTTTCAGTCGGCTGTGGATATATTTTTCTTCACCGTATAGCAGCGTAATACCTTTTATCATCATGGACGACAGCCCTAGCAATACCACATCGATCAAAGATCAAATCCTCGCCATGGGCGCCCAGGCTCTCGATGCTTCACGCGCATTGGCCACTTTCGACAGCGATCACAAAAACCGCATTTTACTCGCCATGGCGGATCGCCTGATCGCCGACGAGGCCATCATTCTCGAAGCCAATGCCAAAGACATCGCCGCCGCTGAGAAAAACGGTCTCACATCGGCGATGATCGATCGTCTCAAGCTCGACCCGCAACGCCTGGCCGGAATCGCTGACGGCATTCGCCAAGTGGCAAAACTGCATGATCCGGTAGGCGAGTTGCTCGAAGAGTGGGTGCCAAAAAACGGCATCACCATCCGCAAAAAACGCACCCCGATCGGAGTGATCGGCATCATCTACGAATCACGCCCCAACGTCACCTCCGATGCCGGCGTGCTATGCTTCAAAACCGGCAACGCCGTCATCCTTCGCGGCGGCAGCGAAGCCATTCACAGCAACCGGGCGATCGCCGACTCGCTGCAAAACGGCGGCATGGCGGAAGGCATGCCACCACATGCCGTGCAGCTGATCCCCATCACTGACCGTGAAAGCGTCAAACACATGGCGGAGATGGATCAATACCTCGATTTGATCATTCCTCGCGGCGGCGCAGGCCTGATCGAAACCGTGGTCTCGCTGGCACGGATGCCGGTGATCAAACATTACGACGGCATCTGCCACGCTTACGTCGATGTCGATGCCGATCTGGATATGGCCGAGGCGATCACGATCAATGCCAAAACCCAAAAGCCCAGTGTGTGCAACGCCCTGGAAACCTTGCTCATTCATCAGGATGTGGCCGAGAAATTCGCTCCTCTCATCGCTAAATCTTTACGTAAAAACAAGGTTCAACTCATTGCAGATGAAAAGTTTATAGAAATAATAAAGGAATCAAACTCCGACATCGATGTACAAGCCGCCACTGAAGCCGACTGGCGCACTGAATACCTCGATTTGATCCTCAGCATCAAGATTGTCGCGGATCAGGATGAGGCCATGAACCATATCAACCATTACGGCTCCCACCACAGCGACGTCATCATCACCAGCAACGAAACCCATGCCAACCGCTTCCTGGCAGAAGTGGACTCTGCTGCGGTTTTCTGGAACTGCTCCACCCGCTTCAGTGATGGCGAGGAATTCGGCTTCGGCGCTGAGATCGGTATATCCACCGACAAACTACACGCCCGCGGCCCAATGGCCCTCAAAGAGCTGACCTCCTACAAATACCAGCTGATCGGCACCGGACAGGTGAGGTGAAACCCTTATTGGGGAGAGACGAGTTGACGGCTGTGCCGCCCTGCGGGTGCCGCTGCGCAGCATCTGTCTCGTTGCACTCGGCTCCTGCGAGACCGCGCCCGCACTTTCGATACCCGAACCACCACTCTGCCCACGTCCGCACCCTCCAACTCACACCCCGTCCTGCCCTCGCGGGCAAGGCAGAGCTTGCCCCTCCCAATTCCACCCCTCCCCTATATTATCCGCGCCCACTCGCCCGCCAAAGCCTTGGCGCAGGCGACTCCGTGAAATTCGCGGTAAAAAAGTAGATTCAAAAGCGTCCTTGCTCAAAAACCTTAAAGCCCCTTCATTCTTTTGTGAGCTACCTTCTAGCAATACCCTCCGCCTACCCTCCTTCGCTCGGCTCGCGTGAAACCAAACCCGCTTCCACCACCAACTTAAGCAAACGGTCAATGCTCAAGGGCTTGGTCAAAATCCCGCGCACCCTTGCATCCCGCAACAATTCTTGACTTTGCATCGCCTGGCCCTCTTCGACAATATACATCACCGCCGGAGTCACCCGCACGCCTTCGTGGCTGTGCGAATAAGCCTTGTCGATCAACTCATACAACAACTCGCCATCAATGCTCGGCAATGACAAGCTGAAAATAAACAGGTTA
>JAJRVS010000044.1 GCA_024277195.1 Verrucomicrobiota bacterium
CCCGAAAGGTGAAGCTGCAATTGTATATCTGTCTCCATTCGGTGCCGAAAATACCCAGACAATGCTCGCCCGTGCCGAGCTCGCGAATCCAGACAAAGAGTGGCTGCCGGGTCTTTTTGTGAATGCTGAGGTAGTGGTAAAAAAGGAGGTAGTTCCCGTGGTTGTCAAAGATAGCGCTTTGCAAAAATTCCGTGATTGGGACGTTGTATTCATGCAGGATGGAACGGTTTATGAAATTGCTATTGTGGAGCTGGGACGTCGTGACGGTGAATGGGTGGAAATTCTATCGGGATTGAAGGCCGGAACCAAATACGTTTCTGGAAACAGCTTTGTGGTGAAAGCAGACGTTCTCAAATCGGGAGCTAGTCACGATCATTAAATTTTAATCAGAAGTCCGATGCTCGAAAAACTAATACAATTTTCCATCAGCCAGCGTTGGTTGGTTCTGGTGGGAACCCTTTTGATTGCTGCTCTTGGCTTATACAACTATCAAAAACTTCCGATTGATGCGGTTCCGGACATTACTAATGTTCAAGTGCAGATCAATACGGAAGCAGCAGGTTATTCGCCTCTTGAAGCGGAGCAGCGAATCACTTTTCCTATCGAGACCGCACTTGGTGGGCTTCCGTCATTGGATTATACACGGTCGGTATCTCGTTATGGTTTGTCACAGGTAACGGTCGTTTTTCACGACGGAACAGACGTTTATTTTGCCCGGCAACTCGTCAACGAGCGCCTTCAGGAAGTGAAAAGCAAACTCCCGCCGGGGATCGAACCCGCGATGGGACCGATAGCCACGGGCCTTGGGGAAATCTTTATGTTTACGGTGAAGCCCGAGCCGGGAGCCAGGAACGAAAACGGCGAGCCGATTACGCCGATGGATTTGCGCACGATCCAAGATTGGGTGATCAAACCACAACTGCGAAATATTCCAGGTGTCGTTGAAGTCAATACGATTGGCGGCTACGAAAAACAATACCACGTTGCGCCGGATACTAAGAAGCTGATTGCCTATGACATGAGCTTCCGCGATGTCATGGAGGCTTTAGCGAGCAATAACTCGAATGTCGGGGCAGGATACATAGAGCGTAACGGTGAACAGTATTTGATTCGAGCGGTCGGTCAGGTTCTTGACTTGGAAGATATTCGTCGAATCACCGTTGGTAGTTACGACGGCGTTCCCGTTCACATCGAGGACGTGGCTGATGTGCAGATAGGCACAGAATTACGAACCGGGGCAGCCACTGCCGGGGGAGAAGAAGTCGTTCTTGGCACTGTGTTCATGCTTGTCGGAGAAAACAGCCGGGCAGTCTCTCAACGAGTGGCACAGCGTATGGTAGAAGTTAACCGAACTTTGCCCAAGGGGATCGTGGCCCATACCGTTTATGATCGCACGGTTTTAGTCAATGCTGCTATAGAGACGGTAAAAACCAACCTCTTTGAGGGGGCGATTTTGGTGATAGTGGTGCTGTTCCTCTTGCTTGGGAATATCCGCGCGGCACTGATCACAGCACTGGTTATCCCGCTCTCCATGCTGTTCACCATCAGCGGAATGGTAGGAGCCAAAATCAGCGGTAATTTGATGAGTTTGGGGGCATTGGACTTTGGAATCATTGTAGATGGTGCGGTCATCATAGTTGAAAACTGTGTTCGGCGTTTGGCGGAGGAACCACGGCAACATGGGCGTGTGTTGAATCGCGTCGAGCGCTTTGATGTGGTGTTCAAGGCCACCCGCGAAGTGGTGCGTCCTAGCATATTCGGCGTGTTCATCATCATGGTGGTTTACATTCCGATTCTCACTTTGTCGGGAATCGAAGGTAAGATGTTTCACCCGATGGCTTTCACTGTATTGCTTGCCCTCACAGGGGCGATGATTTTTTCACTGACCTTTGTTCCAGTGGCCATCGCTTTGTTCATGGGTGGGAAAATCTCCGAAAAAGAAAATATTGTGATGCGTGTTGCCAAGATGATATACGCGCCGTTGCTTCGTGTTTCCATTGCTGGTCGCAGCGTAGTCGCGGCAGTCGCCGTCGTCATGGTTGCGCTCAGTCTGCTACTGGCATCGCGCATGGGCAGCGAATTTATTCCCAATCTCGATGAGGGTGATTTTGCCGTGCATAGTTTGAGAATACCTGGAACCAGTTTGAGTCAGGCGATTCATTTGCAAAATGCTGTGGAGAAAAAATTTCAGGAATTCCCCGAGGTGTTGGAAACTTTCTCTAAGATCGGCACTGCAGAAGTGGCGACTGATCCGATGCCGCCCAGTGTCGCAGACGGTTTTGTTATCATGAGGCCGCGTTCCGAGTGGCCCAACCCCAAACTATCTCGTGCCGATTTAGTAAAAAAAATGTCTGCAGGGGTCGAAAATGTTCCTGGCTCAAAGTATGAGTTTCTTCAGCCAGTCCAAATGAGATTCAACGAATTGATTGCGGGAGTTCGCAGTGACGTGGCGGTAAAGATATTCGGTGACGACTTGGATGAACTGCTGGCTGCGGGAAAAAAGGTGGGCAAGCTGCTTGAAGAAATCCCCGGGGCGGAAGATGTGGGGGTGGAGCAAATCACAGGTTTGCCACTTCTAACCATCAACATGAAACGTGACGTGATGGCTCGGTTTGGATTGAATGTGTCGGATGTTCAGAATGTGATTGAGGTTGCTATCGGAGGTAAACAAGTCGGGGAAGTTTTTGAAGGTGACCGCAGGTTCCCATTGATCGTCCGGCTTCCTGAAAACCTGCGGACGAATCTAGATGCGCTGAAATATATTCCTGTCAGGATTCCACAACGTCAGCAACCAGGTGATTTTTCTCGGTCTAAAAATTTAAATAAAACCAAGCTTCCCGATTTTGTGCCTCTGAGTGCAGTCGTGGATTTTAGTATTGCACCGGGGCCAAACCAGATCAGTCGTGAAAATGGCAAGCGTCGAGTCGTAGTGACGGCAAATGTCAGGGGACGCGACCTTGGATCTTTTGTGACGGAGGCTCAGGAACGAGCCAAGGAGCTTGAAATCCCCGTTGGCTACTGGATCACATGGGGCGGGACCTTCGAGCAACTGATCTCAGCTACCAAGCGATTGCAGGTCGTGGTTCCTGTTGTGCTGCTGCTTATCTTCACATTGTTATTCGCTACATTTGGAAACGTAAAGGATGCACTGCTCGTTTTTACGGGTGTGCCTCTTGCTCTCACCGGTGGAATCCTTTCCCTGTGGCTGCGGGGTATTCCTCTTTCGATTTCTGCCGGAGTTGGTTTCATTGCGCTCTCCGGCGTTGCCGTATTGAACGGGTTGGTGATGATTACCTTTATCAATAATCTGCGCAAGACCGGAGTGCCGCTGGATGAAGCCATTTTTCAAGGGTCGCTCACGCGTCTACGGCCAGTGCTGATGACTGCACTTGTTGCCGCCCTTGGTTTTGTTCCTATGGCGCTTGCGACTGGGACCGGTGCCGAAGTTCAAAGGCCGTTGGCTACGGTCGTGATTGGCGGCATTCTTTCCTCGACTGCACTGACATTACTCGTTTTGCCTGCACTCTACAAAATGTTTCACCGTAAAGATGAAATTGCCTCCGAGGAATCAGAATTTTAGCAGCCATAGTGTGGGGGATATATATTTCACTGTGCTAACGTTTAAAAAATGGCCACATTTTATATTAGCTCCAGTGAAGGGGTGCTTAAAATAAACTAATCGACTTCTTGCCGGAGGTCGTGTGAGATCGGTGAAGGTGGTTTTAAAAAAAATGTCGTGGAGTGTGAATCTGAAAAGTTACGCCTTCAGATGAAAGTAAGCGTGGATGTGTGGCACGCTGCGGAAGTACCATGCCCTCTCCTGCCAAATGTTCGTTACAAGGTGAAATAGAACGATCTATTTAAGAAAACCGGAGGCTGAGATACTTTGGAGATTATCCGACTCCTACCGCCATTTAGGAGGGGTAAATTGGTTGGGCATCACCACCCGTTCAACAGTGCCCTTTCCCACCTGTCCTGGAAAGTAATTCAGGAAAAATGGAGATTCATCGCAACCATTTTTAATTAAATGAGTTTTATTTCATGCCAGCACAATTAAACCTGAAAATTAATGAAATCACAACTATTCACTCTAGCCATAGCGCTATGCTACAGCATCGTTTATGCCGATAAAGAACAGGAACTCAGAGGGCCTGGAAAACAAGCCATGATCCTTCTCAAAACTTGCGACAAGGACAAAAGCGGTAGCCTCACGAAAGCTGAATTTTCCCGCTCAGATTTTTCTAAGGCCCTGGTTCGCCGTCAAGGGGAGGAAGAAGCGAGTCGAACCTTTGCTAAAGCAGACAACAATAAAGACGGCGTATTAAGTAAAGGTGAGCTTGAACGAATGAATTACCACTTGGATGTTCCCAAATCGAACAAAAAAGGCAAGCACAAGGCGCACGTTAATGGCAAAGGTAAATAAAAAGCTGATGTTGAAATTTGCTGGAAACAAGCAACGCCTCAGAGCTTACTGAATCGAAAACGAATACAGCTGCGCGTTGTATATTTTAAACTCAACGCGCACCGCTTGCCCCCTGAGTGGTTCCATCCCTTTTTCAAAGGGCGCGGTATGCCAAACCTTACCTGGTTGTTTTAGCTGAAAAGCTGGAAGGGGTGCTGGATGAATCGGTTGTGAAGTGGAAGTGGTAGAGTGCCCAAAAGAGCTGTGATTCCATGCTCGCCAGTGTTTCCAAAAACACCCTTTCGTATTGTGAAAACACATCAAAAACAGTCTTTTGGGGGTCCGAGGATGGAGCTAAAAACTTTTCATTCCTTTTCTAACGGGAGAAAGAGCCGTCATGCTCGATGTAATCCTAAGGTCGCATCCATACCCATGCGGTCACAATCTATACTATACAAAACCCCTGGCTGAAAAAAGTGGGAGGTCAGTTCGGCTTGCCTACCATTGTAAAAGACGCCGGACTAATATTTGGACAGGACGGGAATCAGGCTGAATTGTTCGGAAAGGTGATGTAATAAATTGCGATAATGTTGTCCTGCCTCGTTTTTCGGTTACCCATACGAATGATTTGCCTGTTATGAGTCTGAAAATTTTACATCACGATCAATGGCTCGTCGTTGTGGATAAGCCTGCTGGGATGCTGGTGCATCCGGGGCGTGATCCTGAACCGGTGGAGCAAATAGCGATGAAAACCCTGCGAGATCAGCTCGGGCAAAGGGTTTACCCGGTGCATCGACTGGATCGCCCGACGTCGGGTGTATTGCTGTTCATTCTCGATCAGAAGGTGGTGGATTGTGTGCGAAAGCAGTTCGATGAGCAATTGGTAAAAAAAACGTATACGGCGGTGGTGTGTGGTGAAACGCCGGAAGAGTGGACGGCGTGTGATGAATTGCAAAAAAGCGAGGGCGAACCTTTTCGTGAGGCTGAAACGTATTTTGTGCGCGACCGAATTTGCACTATTGGGTCCGATGTTTTTTCAGTTCTGACGGCTGCGCCGAAAACGGGACGTTTTCATCAAATCCGGAAACATCTTTTAAACGGCGGCATGCCGATCGTGGGGGATTTTTTATACGGCGAGATCGGGAAAATGGAGCGAATCGCGGAATTGATTGATCAACCACGGCTCATGCTTCACGCGCGGCAGTTGAGCTTTGTGCATCCCGTGGAAGGGCATAAAATCGCAGTGACGAGTCCGTTGCCGGAGCGGTTTGCGCCGTTTTAAAGTTGCGGTTTTTAACCGCTCATGATCGCTGATTAAGTGCCATTCTCTCCTGACCCTGCTAGGAATCTTTTGAGGTGAATCGCTAGGAAATAGCAATCAGTTGTCCTTGGAAATCATCGGCAGGATGCCAATGCTACGTGGGTGATGCTCTTGTGAGTTCACACCCTCAGCTTTGCGATCAGAGTCGCTGGCATTGACAGCAATGCTAGCATTGCTTAGATTACTCCTATGGGCACCACATTAACGATTCGGAATCTGGATGAGGAGGTGAAAAGGAAGCTGCGGATTCGTGCCGCTGAGCACCAAATTTCGATGGAAGCGGAGGCTCGTGCGATCCTTGCGGCGAGTCTGGAGGAATCGGTCCATCGTCCGTCACCTCGTACGCCAGAAGAGTTGCGCGAACACCTTAGTCGGGTGCGGGGTATCTGGAAGAGCAGGGGAAGCACTGATGAATTGATGCAACTCACCCGAGGCGAAGATTGAGCTATGTCGGTTCTGGTGGATATTAATGTCATTTCAGATGTGCTGCACTCAGACTTGCATTGGGAAGTATGGGCGGAGAACCAGCTTTTGGAACATTTTGGAGGACTTGTCATCAACCCCGTGATTTATGCTGAATTGTCTTGTCGTGCGGTAAGCGTCCAAGAGTTGGAAGACACGCTTGCGCCTTTCGAATTGCATTTTTTAGAAATACCGAAGGCTGCATTATTCCTAGCGGCGCAGGCATTCCTTGTCTATCGGAAGCGAGGTGGGAATAAAACCTCGCCTCTTCCAGATTTCTTTATAGGGGCACATGCGGAAGTTCTGGAAATTCCTATTATCACGCGAGATGTCGCTCGTTATCGCACCTATTTCCCGACTGTCCAGTTGATCACGCCTTGACACCATTTTCACAGTTAAACCGTCGGCAGGATGCTAATGCTACGTGGGTGATGCTCTTGTGGGTGATGCTCTTGTGGGAGAGGTCAGTGGGAGAGGTCAGTGGGTGGGGCTCTGAATTAGAGAATTATCAGAATTAGAGAACTCCATCTTCACCAATTTTCCTCTCACGTATAGTAAGCTCTTTGTTTGCAAGCCCCCCCTCATACCCGATGGGCGACACACTACAGTGCTCCTCACGACACGATGATTGGCTCTCATCTGAGTAATTGGCCAATCCGTGTTGAGTCTCTTCAAATATGGCGCAATTGCGGACATGAAGCTGTTTTTTTGTGGTTTATCGTTTCTTCATGAAACGCCGCACCTTTCTTACTTTTTGTTCTGCCTCAGGTCTTTCACCCGTCATTGGTTCATGGGCCGCTTCTCCTAATGAAACGCCCAACATTGCTTCGATTGGAGTTGGGGGAAAGGGATGGACGGATTCGCGGGGAGCCGCACGTTATGCCAATATGCAGGCTTTCTGTGATGTGAATGTTGGACGCAATCGCAAAGGAGGCTGGTTTGGGGCAATGGAAAAATGGCCCAAGGCGAAGCGCTATCAAGATTGGCGAGAGTTGCTTGAAAAGGAAGGGGGTAAACTCGACGGCATCACCGTGTCGACCCCGGATCACATGCACGCTCCAATCACGATGACGGCGTTGAAGATGGGTATCGCGACCTATACTCAAAAACCGCTTACTCGAACGGTTGCTGAATCCCGGCAAATCACGCAAGCGGCGAAGGAGGCGGGAGTGGCTACCCAGATGGGGAATCAGCATCATAATGGACTCACCTATCGCATGCTTGTGGAAATCATCCGCAGTGGAACCATTGGGAAAATCAAACAGGTTCATACCTGGTCGGATCGTCCTGTATGGCCTCAGGGTATAATTCGTCCAAGTGAAAAACCACCGGTGCCCGATACGCTGGATTGGAATCTTTGGCTTGGGGGAGCGCCGGAGCGTCCTTATCATCCTTC
>JAJRVS010000045.1 GCA_024277195.1 Verrucomicrobiota bacterium
CTGCTATTATTAAAATCCGTCAGACCCCTACTGCACCCCGACAAACAATAACCCGCTCTTCATTTTCCATTCATTCCTTCACCATCCCCAACTTCTTCAACTTGGGGTGGATCACCATACGGCAATACCCATTTGCCGGATTGTTGCGATAAAAGTCCTGATGCTCCTTTTCAGCCTGCCAGAATTTCGCCGCCTTGCTGATCTCCGTCACTGCTGGATTTGGATAGCGCCCCGATTCATCCAGCAACTGCTTTGATTTTTCCGCCGCCGCACGCTGGTCAGGAGAATTGTAGAAAATCACCGAGCGGTATTGAGTTCCATGATCCGCACCCTGCTGATTCAAAGTAGTGGGGTCATGGGCTTGCCAGAACACATCTAGCAATTCGGAATAAGAAATTTTTTCCCGGTCAAAAGCCACCTGGATCACCTCCGCATGCCCCGTCTCGCCAGTGCAGATATCTTTATAAGTCGGATTCTCCAAAGTCCCTCCCATATAACCCGATTTCACATCCAAAACCCCGCTCATACGCTCCATCACCGCTTCTGTGCACCAAAAACAACCGCCCCCCAAAACGGCAAACTCCACATTCGGGTTATTTTCATAATCATTCATAGCTGTTTTCGAGCAGGACATCAGCAAAAACAACATTCCTGCTGCGGGGATCAATCTCAAGTACTTCATCAATTTAAAAACACTCATCATACGAAAAAAACACCCGTTTTGCTACTGTCATCACCAGCATAAAACAGGATTCCAAGAAAAATCAAAAAATATAAATGATCAAAAAAAATCAAAAAAAACACCAATATCCTTGACTAGTGCCATAATTATAGAATAAGAATGCCATAGTTATTGAGTTTTATCCATGGCACGCCCTAAAAATACGCTGGAAACCATCCAGATTACGATCTCGACCACGCCGCAAGTGAAGGAATCCCTTCAGCAGCTGACCGAGACCGGATTTTATGGCAAAAATGCCGCCGACACGGCTCATGCCTTGCTCAAAGAACGTATCCGGGAACTCATTCAACAGGGACAATTGCCGTCTCCTACTGTGAAACCGTAAGAGCCACCGACCCTCAATGCCCTTAATCCCCGAATCAACACAATCAGCCATGCAACACCATAACCCAGATACCTCACAAGATCAGCAAAATTTAAGAGTTCTGACCACCGCCACATTAGCCCCGGATCAGGCTTACCAGTCCAATTCGGCGGTGCGCGAGGCTTTTGATACCGAATTGCGTGAACTAGCAGAAGAAATCGTCCGTTGCCACCCCAGCCTCACCCAACTGCTCCTGAGCCTCGGTGACGCCAATGCCTCCAGCCCCGTGCACGGGCGGAATTGATTTGCAGCTGTGATCAAAACCCAGCTGCTTGCGCAGTGCTGGGTTCATCCTCCCCCCACCCTAGCTGCGCATTTACCTGCAGGGCTAATGAAGAAACTCTGTCCCCTGCCGCTCATTCGTGTCAGGCTAACAGGCCCAAAGGGCCGACGCTACGACAGCCCGGGGTGAAACCCTGAGTATTTGGGTTCCAATCTTTCAGCCCTGAATGGACGCACTCATCCTCAACGATTCAGTGCCGCCCATTCTCAGGGCTAATTGTGATCTATCGGCCAGCCCCAAACCTCGGTGTTTGATATGCGAAGAAACCGAAGTATTGAGTAAGTATGGATTTACAAGAATTACTCTTTCTAAAGACCTTGGTGCATTTTCTGGCTTTCTGTTTGATATTGGAGTCAAAAAAATATTGGTTGGCGATGAAGTTGCTCTTTCTGAAAAAGAACAATTAAAAATTGAGCGACTCCTCAAAAAACGGCACAAAGAAGTTATAGGTGAACAGGAAGAAAAAGATTTACATACTGAAATGCAATATCACCTTCTGAAAATCGGTGATTCATTGGGTTATGATGTTATCAGCGCATCAAATGACCGTTCAAGGTGTCATGACGGCAATAACTTTTCCTTCATAAGCTTGCCACGATTTCCAGATATTGGTATTGATAAAGAAACCAATGCAACCATTGCGCTAATTGATGTGATTTGGTTCGAAAAAGGCACCAATAAAATTGTCGGTGCTTTCGAAGTCGAAAAAAGCACATCAATATATTCTGGGATACTTAGGTTGACCGACCTACATTTCTCCTTTCCAGAAGATCCATCTTCACTGTTTCTTATTATCCCTGACAAAAGAGAAAAAGAATTAATAATGCAGTTGAGTAGACCCGCAATTAGAAGCAATAATATTAAAATCCACTACATTCTATTTTCTGCTTTGCGTAAACATTGTGACGCCATATGTACGTTTGGTGACAGTAGCGAAACACTGAAGAAAATAGCTAACACGGTTAGTTGAATCAGTTTATGATGTGTGAACAGCATTCAAACATCCAAAACCGCCGCTCGCTCTTCTCTCTATTTCTTGATACTGGTGATCTGCTCGGCTTAAAAATTATGGCTACAATTGATTCTGAAAGCATAGAGGGTAAATATTGCCTACTGCAATGTGTCAAGTGCGGCAGTCGAAAATTTACCAAAGGAACAACCAATGTAAGCTTTGTTCCGCATGACACTAAATTTTTTAAGTTCAAAACTAATACAGTCAATGCACGATCCAAAATGTGCCTTGAATGCGGATTCATTGAATTTTCGGGTGACGTCGAAAAAGCAAAATATTTGACTGAAGAATAGGGAGCTATTTACCAAACGCCACAAGCCGAGCGAACCGCCTACTCGTCCTGAATTGAAATCCTCAGGAGCATTCTGAGGCAATTATGAAAAACTTGTAATTTAATGGTAATTATGATAAAATTGCTTTTTATTCTCAATAAAAATCTTCTGCTGCTTGAAAAATAAGATTTTGCCGTTAGGAACGCTTGCTGAAATTTCAAATTCACTCTGAAATACCCATGAAAACCACTTCTCGATTCCAATCCAAGCTACGGCAATGGCAAATAGCTGTAATGGCAGTGATCCTCACTACTGGATCAGTTTTGCTTGTTACACCTGTGATCGCACAAAATGTTTACGTCGATGAAGATCAAACAACCAGCGCGCCCAGCTCTTTCATTCTACCCTATGTCTATAGCTCTGATCAGACGGATCTAGCCTTTGGCCTGGGCGGTGTTCGCCGGGGCTTTCTGCAACCCCAGGGTGTCTCTGCTGGGGGAATCCAGGCTACGAGTAACGGATCCTATGGGCTTTTCCTCGCAGCAATGAATTACCAGATGCCTTTTGCCGAACGCTGGTTTCTCGACCCCCTGCTAACCGTCAATAGGTTTACGGCATTGCGCTCTTACCAGGACATCAGCCCCCAGACTGGGAATGACCGTTCGGGCAGCAACGGCTCGGCTGAGGGTGATTATATCGAACACAAAGGTTGGGATGTTTACATGGAGTTCAGAACTAAATGGCTGCTACCCATTGGCCATGGCAGAGATGACATTCTCCACACCTACCATCTGCGCAACGGCCTGTTGCCGGATGACAAGGATGTCACCGGCGGTGTCGCATTCAATCCGTTGGTCAGCGGTCGCAGCTATGTCACCCTCACTCCTTTTTACAGAAGCCAGCAATTTGATAAAGACTCTGATGACATTTTGTTATCTTCTTCCAACGGAATTCAGCTTGGCTTGCTTTGGAACAACAAAGACTTCGAAGCAAGCCCGTCAAAAGGTGAGAAAATCGAATTCATCGCCAAACGTGACTTCGGCTGGTTCGATAGCGATGCGTCCTGGACCACCTGGGAAGCCGAGGTCAGTAAGTTCATTTCATTAGGGAAAACATCATGGGCAAGGCAACAGGTTCTTGCGCTTGATTTCTGGACTGCCGACACCCCGAGCTGGGATAATAACAATGGAACCATTTCTAATCGAGCACCCGATTTTTATTCCCCAAAATTAGGTGGCTTCAATCGCATGAGAGCCTTCCCTTTTGAACGCTTCAATGACCGGTCTTCAATCTATTACGCCGCTGAGTATCGAGTGATTCCCGAGTGGAACCCTTGGGCAGATATCAACTGGATAAACAATTGGCTCGACATCGATTGGTGGCAGATCGTTCCCTTTGCCGAGTTAGGTCGGGTGGCTCCCAGTTATGACTTGGGTGAACTGCACAAAGACATGAAATGGGATGCCGGCATCGGCATTCGCTTCATGGCAAAAAAGAGTGTACTGCGCCTCGATTGGGCCGCTTCCGAAGAGTCCACCGGACTATGGTTCATGTTCGGACAAACTTTCTAAGCTGCGTAGCCTTTAGGCTCCCCCCATTCTTATCCGCGTAAATCCGTGTGATCCGTGGTCAAAAACTCCCCTTATTCAGCACTCAGCAACTGAATAAGCTGCCCGTCGATATAACTCAGAATATCATTGTGCCCCGCCTGCGGCACCGGATGAAATGCCACCAAATTGGTAAATTCTCGTCCCAGTGATTGACCCATCGCATAGGGGATCATCTTATCCTCTTCCCCGTGAAACATCACCACCCGTGCCTGCTCGTTTTTTTGTAAAGCCTGCAATGACTTCACATTATCAAAGCGGTGTCGCAGCAGGTAAACAATCGGCTTGCCCACCACCCGCTCAGCCATCGCCGTCATCGTAGTGAAAGGAGAAATCACCACCACCTCCCGCACTCCCCGTTCCACCGCCACCTCAAGCGCCACCGCAGCCCCCAGCGAATGCCCCACGCACGACAAGCTCTTCTCCAAGTCACTCAGGGGCAGCTCCCATTCATCCGCCAGCAAGCGCAGAGCTCCCGCCACGCTCTGCTGTATCGTGCACGGATCCGGCCGGCCTTCGCACCAGCCGTAACCGGGATAATCTATCAGCAAAAATCCCACATCCGCCTCCACTGGCACCCGGTGGATCAGCGCCAACCAATCCAACGCCCGTGCTCCATTGCCGCCAAACATCAGCCACACCTTCTTCGCCCGATCCTCCCCAAAATACACTGCCTGCTGTTGACCTTGCGATGTTTGAAACGACAACAGCCGGTTCTTCCTGCCCGTCCTCAACTCCTGCGCCAGAATCTGTCCCGGTGGGCGGGCATAAGCCTGCGGCAAATAGATGATCCTATCCTGGGCGAAGTAGAAAAACGCAGCAATACTGGTCACTCCGAAAATTACGGTCAATAATACCATCTTCAATAATCTGCGCCACTTTTTTCCCATCGGCTACTCTCTATTCGCTGCAAACCCGCCCAGCCCTTTGCCACAAAAACACAAATGCCGGACGCTTAACAAAACGGCCGGCATTTGCTTTATTTCAGCAGGTTATTCCATTACCAATTACCTTTACTTAATTCTAACTGCGATGATATCTCTTCGCCCCTGTTCGTAAACCTGGAGCAACAGCACCTCACCGGTAAACCCCTTCAACTGCTGGGTCGCCTGCGCCACATTGGTCACCGCTTTCTGATTGATCTGGGTGATCACCTGACCCGCTCTCAAACCCGATTGCGCTGCCGGGCCACCCTTATCAACCGATTCGACCATCACCCCTGACACATCAGCTGCGAAACCGAGAGCCTTGGCTGTTTCCGGATCCAAGTCGCGTATCACGATGCCCTCCACCAGTTTCTGCGTCTTCACCTTTTCTTCAGGTTTTTCCGGTTCGGGTGTCGCCGCACCGAGTTTCTGCGTCCGCACTCCTAGGTCACCGAGTTCCACATCCTTGTTTTCCTTTTTGCCATTGCGCAGCAACTCAAAACCTACTTTTTTACCCGGCTCGGTATTACTGATCGCCAAACGGAGTTTGGCCATGCTGTTGACCGCTTGGCCTTGGTATCCAAGGATCAAATCCCCTGGTCGGAAACCCGCTTTTTCCGCCGGAGTGCCCTGACCCACTTCGGTCACCATCACCCCCTTACGATCATCACGCCCTAGCGCCTTAGCCATGTCCGCATTGATGTCCTTTAAATAAACCCCGAGGAAACCACGTGGCACACTGCCACCCGAGTCGAGTAGTTTTTCCACAATGCCGAGTGCCATGTTCACCGGAATCGAAAAGCCTATGCCGATGTTTCCACCACCCATCCCTGGACGAATCGCAGTATTGATCCCCACCAGGCGGCCCTGCGCATCCATCAGCGCTCCACCGGAATTACCCTGATTGATCGAAGCGTCGGTTTGGATAAAATTTTCATATCCTCCACCGGTGATCCCCAGATTGCTACGCCCCAAAGCAGAAACAATACCCATCGTCACCGACTGTTCAAGACTGAACGGATTCCCGATCGCCAGCATCACATCGCCCACTCTCAATTTGGAACTGTCACCCAGGGTCGCTGGTTTCAATCCGGTCGCTTCAATTTTGATCAATGCCACATCCGTCTGCGGATCAGCACCCACCACTCGGGCGTCATAATCTTTTTTAGTGCCCGCCAAAGTCACCTTGACCTTGGTGCCCTTGCCGCCCACCACATGATTGTTGGTCAGAATATAACCATCCGAGGTGATGATGATGCCCGAGCCCAAACCCTCCTGCTTGTGTTGTTCCGGCATTTCAAAATCTTCCGGCAAACCGAAAAATTTGCGGAACCGCGGATCCTCAAACATCTGCGAACGCTGACGCGGACGCTTCACTTCCTTGGAAGAAAGAATCGTCACCACCGAAGAAGTCACCTGCTCGATGACATCGGCGTAAGAAGTCACGATCCCCGCCTGTTTTTTCAAGGGTGTTTTATCAAACTTCAGGTTTTTGTTCAGTTCATCGAACTTGACGTCCTTTGCCTGAACCACACTGCCCGCCGCGAGGAAAAAAACCATCATCAGCGCCCCGGTTATTTTTATTAAGTTTTTCATCATTTTCATTTATCTACGTTTGTCTGTTTTTATTTATTTCTCCCGGCTGCCCCCTCCTCTTTATCCATTCATCCTAAAAAGCCGGCATCTCTGTTCTCTGTGCTTGAAAGCGTCGCAATTCCGAGTTCTTGTTTATATTGTCAGCAGGCTTAAAATCTGACTACTTAATTCTGAACTCCAACTTCTTCTGCCCAATGAACTCGATTATCGATCCCGCACGACTCGAAGAATGCCAACTGACCCCACAGGAATACCAGCGCTACGCCCGCCACCTCAGCATTCCCGAGGTGGGTGAAGAAGGCCAGCGCCGCCTGAAGGCTGCCGCCGTCCTGTGCATCGGAGCCGGCGGACTGGGCTCTCCCATCGCCATGTATCTGGCCGCCGCCGGAGTCGGACGGCTCGGCCTGGTCGATAACGATGTGGTGGATTTTTCCAACCTGCAACGCCAGATCCTGCACGGCACCGCTGACGTGGATCGCCCGAAACTGGACTCCGCGCTCGACACGCTGCGCGACATCAATCCCGAAGTTACCGTCGACACTTATCAAGAGCGCTTCACCAGCGACAACGCCCGCCAAATCGCCGAACCCTACGACATCATCATCGACGGCACCGACAACTTCGCCACCCGTTACCTCAGCAACGACCTCGCCGTGCTCACCGGCAAACCCAACGTCTACGGCTCGATTTTTCGCTTCGAAGGGCAGTGCTCGGTCTTTGCGCCACATCTCGGCGGCCCCTGTTACCGCTGCATGTTCCCCGAACCACCCGAACCGGGCATGGTGCCCTCCTGCGCCGAAGGCGGGGTGCTCGGAGTGCTACCCGGAGTAGTGGGAAACATGCAAGCCATCGAAGCGATCAAGCTGATCATCGGCATCGGCACCCCTTTGCTCGGTCGCCTGATCCACTTCGATGCGCTCAACTTCCGCTTCCGCGATTTCAAACTGCGCCGCGACCCCGAGTGTCCGGTCTGTGGAACCCACCCCAGCATCACCGAGTTGATCGACTACGACGAATTCTGTGGTGTAGGGCGCGGCAATGCATCCACCGACCAGTTGCCCGAAATCGACGTGCACGAACTCAAAAACCGCATCGAACAACGCCAGCAACGCCCCTTTGTATTGCTCGACGTGCGCGAAGCCAACGAACAAAAAATCTGCTGCCTGCCCGATGCGGTCTTAATCCCCCTGGGGGAACTTGCCCATCGCTTGGATGAACTCGACCGCGACAGCGAAATCATCATTCACTGCAAAGCCGGCGGCCGCAGTGCCAAAGCCCTCGATCTATTGATCAGCAGCGGTTTCGAAAACAGCAGCCACGTGCAAGGAGGCATCGACGCCTGGTCGAAGCATATTGATCCTCAAGTGCCAAGGTATTAAAATAACCATCATGAAAATCTCACCCGATCTCATCAACATCCTTCGCTGCCCCGAATCTCAGCAAGAACTGACGATGGCGGACACTGAACTTCTATCCAAACTCAACCGCGCCATCGATCAAAAACAGCTTAAAAATCACGTGGGAGAACTTGTTGAAGAACCACTCGAAGCCGGACTGATCCGCTCAGACCGCCAACGCCTTTACCCGGTCAAGGACGACTTCCCCATCATGCTGATCGACGAAGCGATCGATTTAAACTGAAATCAGGTCGAAAATAAGGCTCAAAGGGAAGTTTTTGAAAAAAAACGTTCATTGATACACTTTTCCTCCTTGCATCTTGCCCCATCCTACACTTGATAACGATTGCACAAGGCCTTCGTGATCAAAGATAAAATAATATCGATGAATTTCCCATCACAATCCAGCTTGATTGCACCAACCGAATACTGAATAGTTCCGAACAACTGTATACACTCGATGAGCGCGACCACCACCTCCGCCCCGAAAGCTAACGCCGATGATTCTAACGGTGATATCACCGACGCCGTCATCCGCTTTGCGGGAAATTCACAAGACGGCATTCAAACCATCGGCGGCTTCCTCGCCAAACTAGCCGGGCGCAGTGCCCGCGAGGTCATGACTTACATGACCATTCCTTCGACCATTTCCGGGGGCGCTTCTATTTTCCAAGTTCACCTGGCCTCCGGCGAGGTGCTCTCATCTGGAGACGAAGCCGACTTCCTCTTTGCTTTTTACCAGCACAGTTACGACGCCCACCTCAGCTCTTTGCGCGATGGCGGCATCTGTATCTACGACAGCGACCACGTCACGCCCGATCCCGAAGACAAACGAGTGCGCCACGTTGGTGTGCCCATCACTTCTACCACGGTTGAGGCTCTCGGCGGCACCGCCAAGGATCGCGGCAAAAACATCCTCGTGCTCGGACTGGTCACCGCACTATTCCAACTCGATCGCGCCAAACTGGTGAGCCTGATCGAAGGACAGTTTAAACGCAAAGGCGAAGACGTGCTGCGTAATGCCATGGTCGCTTTTGACGCTGGTTACGCCTATCAGATCGGCGACCTGCACGGTGAATCCTTCAACCTCCAAGCCGGTGCGGCTGGCGACACCGATCACGTCACCACAGACGGCAATACAGCTCTGGCACTTGGTTTGGTAGCTGGCGGCGTGCGTTTCGGTGCCGCTTACCCGATCACTCCATGGACCACCATCATGGAGCACTTGCGCTCTGAGCTGCCCAAACATGGCGGACTTTTTGTCCAGACCGAAGATGAACTGGCCGCCGTCACCATGGCGCTCGGTATGTCTTACGCCGGACATTTGTCGATGACGGGAAGCTCAGGCCCTGGTATTTCGCTGAAAATGGAAGCCCTCGGTTACGGCACCATGGCCGAACTGCCACTGATCGTGGTCAACGTGCAACGCGGCGGCCCCAGCACCGGACTGCCGACCAGCGTTGAACAAAGTGACCTGATGCAAGCCATCTACGGCTCCCATGGCGACGCCCCGCGTGTGGTTCTGGCTCCGATCAATGTCGAAGACTGTTTTCATGTCGCTATCGAAGCTTGTAAGCTGGCAAAAAAATGCAGCGCACCGGTATTCATCCTCACCGACCAGGCTCTCGCCACCCGTATTGAAGCTTTCCCCGAACCCGATCTCGAACAAGTGGTGATCGCACCCAAGCTCGATACCGAAACCCGCGACGAAACTTTTGTTCCTTACCCACTCGAAGGAGAAACCCGCCACGCGCCTCCGGGCACCAAAATGGCTGGTGGCAAATACCCGGTGGTGACCGGACTGGAGCACGACGCTTGGGGTCACCCCAACGGCAGCCCGGAAATGCATCAAAAAATGATGGATCGCCGCCGTCAGAAAATCAGCAAACTTGCTGACGACTATCCGGTTTCCGAAGTTTTTGGTGACGACAGCGGCGACGTCCTGCTGGTTGGCTGGGGATCTACTTGGGGTCCCATCCGCGAGGCCACGATCCGCGCCCAGGGAGAAGGTTTGTCCTACTCTTCGATGAGCATCCGCCATCTCAATCCGCTGCCCAATGATCTGGGTGACATCTTTGCCAAATTCAAACACGTCGTTGTGATCGAAATGAATGACGAAGGTTTGTATGGTTTTGGCCAACTGGCCACCCTGCTGCGGGCACGCTACGCTAATCCCAGCATCGTCAGTGTCACCAAAACCGACGGCCTGACTTTCAAAATCAAGGAAATCCTGCAACGAGTAGACGCTCTGGTCTGCTGAAATTTTTCCCTCAACTGCCACCCAAACATCCACAACTAAGATCGCCATGGACTCTGCAAGCACAACTGCTGAACCGGAAAAGCTGACTAAAAAAGCACTCACCGCCGACCATCCCACCTGGTGCCCAGGCTGCGGTGACTTTGCTGTGCTGGCCTCGTTTTACAAAACTCTGGAAAAGCTCCAGATCCCGCAGGAAAAAATCGTTACCATCGCCGGCATCGGTTGCTCCTCGCGTTTCCCTTATTTCGTCAACAGTCACGGACTGCACTTCATCCATGGCCGCGCCCTGCCGCTCGCCAGTGGAGTGAGCTTGTCACGTCCCGACCTGCACGTTTTTGCTTTTGGCGGTGACGGCGACGGTTATTCGATCGGCGGCAATCACCTCGATCACGCCGCGCGTAAAAACGTCAACCTCACTTACGTCATCATGGACAACTTCGTCTATGGCCTGACCAAAAAACAAACTTCACCTACTTCCCCGCTGGGATTCAAAACCAAAACGGATCCTACTGGAGCAATTGACCAACCGGTGAACCCGATGAAAAAACTGGTTTACGGTGGCGCCACTTTTGTTGCCCGCACCCACGCCACCCAGGTCAAACACATGATGGCCATGTTCGAGCGCGCGATCAAACACGAAGGATTTTCCGTCGTCGAAGTGCTCTCCGAATGTGTGATCTTCTTCCCCGGTGCTTTCGACGAAGGTAATCCGCGTAAAGGAGGAGAGTTCACCCTCATCGAAGAGAAAAAATGGGACGGCACTCCCGAAGACGAAGACCGTCACGACGTCAGCGACAACAGCGCTGCTTTTGCCCTGGCCAATGAAGAGTGGCCCGGTCGTTTTGGAGTTTATTACGAAACCGACCGCCCCACCAAAAACAAATTGGAACAACGCTGGATCGACGACATGCAAAGCAAAGTAGGCGACGCCTCAACCGCCGACCTGCTCAAACAGCGCTTCAGCGCAATGAAATAAAGCGCCCCTGGCGCCACAGGAGCGTGGACATTTCTGTCCGTCGCACAAAGTAACTTTTTACTGGCCAAGCAGCTCCGCCTGCTTGGCCAGTTTTGTGTATACTAGACTGGGCTCTCACCTTTCACCGCCACACCGCAGGCAACCCCCTATCCTAATGACACTATTGCCCCCCATCTAAGAGAAGTGGATATCACCATCGTTGGTAATATAATTAAATAACCCCAACGAATAAACAAACCATCAATTTTAGTGATGGTTCCCAACCGACGAATAAAAATCAATCCCGCAAGAAACCAAAATGGGATCATCGAAAGCAACACCCATTGCGAACACTGCCCACCATCCATCACAGCAGAAGAAAGCAGCAACAAAAAGAGTTGCAGCACAAACGCCACACGCAAGTCCTGCCGATAACTTCTTTTCCCCTGACTCATTCTACTGCTTTCCGCATAGTTCATATATTAGCTGAAATTTGAATCACGAAAAAGGAAAAACGGATAGGCAACCCATTCTACTTGGCGTGCAATAACATTCAACCTCTCTCTGCTTCGCCCCCCAACTCAAGCACCCCGGATAATTGGAAACGGGTGTAGGACAAAAAAGTTAACCATTGCTTATTGAAAGCTATCCTATCACGCCTCAACATCATATCGCCCTTGTAGGGCTGGCAATAAAACCGATCTAACACCAGCGCTTCACACTAGGCTATTACATTTTGTCCTTACAGGACAGTTTGTTTTCATCTTTTTTGCACCAAAGGTGCTCAATGATGTAGCCCAGTGCGAAGCGCTGGGTAAAAAATCCAATTCTTCCAGCCCTGCAAGGGCGAAACTCATAGCGGTCAGCAGCTTAGAGCCGCGGCAAATAACTATTTTGTCTTACACCCATTGGAAAAACTTTCGCATGGTAAAACGCGCTAAACTCCGCTACTCTAAAAGAGTGCAATTTTGACCGCCAACGTCTGACGAAATTTATCATCCAGCGTGTCAAAACCGGGCATCTGCGCAGTCTCAACTCGCAGCACTCACTCAATCAAAAAACTTTTTTAACATTATGGCAGGAATCATCGTCAAACCCAGATCACGCATCTTTCACGGACACGACTGGGTCTACACCAGCGAAGTTCATAAAACCTTCGGCAAACCCGAACCCGGCGAAGTCATTTCCGTCAAGGACTTCAAGGACCGCAAACTTGGCACCGCCATCTATAATCCCGAATCGCAAATCATTGCGCGTCGCTTTTCCCGTCGTACCCAGGAACTCAATCACGATTTTTTCATCCGCCGTTTCGAACGCGCCTTGGCCCTGCGCAACAGCATGTCTTTTGACGACGACGTTTACCGTCTGACCTGGAGCGAAAGCGACGGCCTGCCGGGGGTCATCATCGATCGCTACGGCGACCATCTGGTGCTACAAACCCTGACCCTCGCCATGGATCAACGCAAAGATCTGATCACCCAGGCCCTGGTGCAGATTTTTTCACCTAAATCTATCATCGAACGCAACGACAGCCCGATCCGCAAAGCCGAAGGCCTGCCGCTCGAAAAAGGCCTCCTCTACGGTGAAGCTCCTGGTATTTTTCAGGTCACCGTGCAGGGCATCGCCTTTGCGGTGGATCCACTCGACGGGCACAAAACCGGACTCTACCTCGATCAATTCGACAACTACCAAGCGGTTGGCGATCTGGCCAAAGGTCGACGCGTGCTGGACTGCTTTTGCAACGAAGCCGGCTTTGCCCTGCATTGCGCTCGCAGTGGGGCGCAGTCGGTGCAAGCCATCGACAGCAGCGAAACCGCGCTCGACTGCGCGCAGAAAAATGCGAGCAACAACCAACTCGATATTGAGTTCACCAACGCCAACGTCTTTGATTTCCTCAAAACCACCGACAGCGAAACCCCGCCCTACGACCTGATTATTCTCGATCCACCGTCCTTCACCCGCAATCGCAAATCGGTGAAAGACGCCATGCGCGGTTACAAGGAAATCCATCTGCGTGCCCTGAAGTTATTAGATAAAGACGGCATCCTCGCCACTTTCTGCTGCTCGCATCACGTCAATCGGCAGATGTTCCTCGATACCATTTGTGACGCCGCCGTGGACGCCAAATCCAGCCTGCGTTTGCTCTCGTCCCACTCCCAACGCCAAGACCACCCAGTGCTGCCCCTCATCCCCGAGTCCGAATACCTCAAAGGGTTTATCTTTCAAAAAATGGCTGCCTGGTGAGCGAGTTCGAACAACTGCGGCTGCTGTGCAAAGTCCATGTCAAGATTTTGCGCCACCGCTTGGTTGCCCATGTCAGCCGCTCGCGGCTGATGAGTGCCACCATCGGCCTGTTCCTCATTCTTTACAGCATCACCGCCTACGTCATTTTTAGCCGGGGGCTGAAATACATTTCCACCCTGCCTGCCGCTGGCGACCTGCTGACCGACCGCATCATTCACCTGATTTTTTTCTGCTTTTTCCTGATGCTGGCCTTCTCCGCTGGCGTCTCAAGTTACATCGCCCTCTTCCGCAGTAAAGAGACCTCGTGGATGCTCACCCTGCCCATCAGTCACCGGGTGGTGTGTTTGTGGAAATGCCTGGAGGCCTCCCTGTTTTCCAGTTGGGGACTGCTGTTCATCACCGCCCCGCTATTGATCGCCATTGCCCGTCACCGCGATGTCGGCTTCGATTTTTATCTCAAAACTGCCAGTGCGATGATCCCTTTTGTCATCCTCAGCACTGGCCTCTCTATCACTTTGTTACTGATCACCGTGCGCTGGTTCCGACGATCACACCTCATCTACGCCACCATCATCATTGCCCTGATCGGCTGATACTCTGCGCTGAAAACCTACCAGTCGGATAAAGAACTCAGCGAAAAAACCGGCCTCAATGCCGCATTAACCCTGCAACTCGTCTTGCGACATACTGACATCAGCACCTCCCCTCTGCTGCCCTCGACCTGGCTGGCCAAATCTACCATCGACTGGACACATCCCTGGCGACTCAGCAAGGATCCGCTCAACGTATCCTTGTTATACAGCAACGCCTTGATGGTCTTGTTGCTCGCCTCGTGGTTAGCCAAATATTACTTTTTCCCCGCAAGAAGCCGCAGCCTGCAACACGCCGCCGCCACCGCCGCCCGTCAACGTAAACGCAACTTCAAAGACCTGGATTCCCCCGACTCGCTGAACTGGTGGTTCAAACTACCCAAATCTCCGATGATCGCCATCAGCCTCAAGGATCTGCGCAGCTTTGTGCGCGAACCGGGTCAATGGCTGCAATTCCTCATCATCTTCGCTTTGCTCTCACTCTATGCCATCAGCCTGCGCCACATGGAATACGACCGCAGTAACTCACAAGAAGCGCAAATGTTCGCTTTTCTCAATCTGAGCGTCTGCGCCCTCGCCCTGTCCACCCTGACCACCCGCTTTGTATTCCCCCAGTTCAGTCTCGAAGGGCGACGCTTCTGGATCCTCGTCATGTCTCCGATCCAACTATCGCGCATCATCATCCAAAAACTGATCCTCAGCACCCTCTTCACCGGCAGTGCGACCTTTGCCATCCTCATTCTCTCCGGCCACATGCTGCAACTACCCAGAAGTGATATCACCTTTTTTGCCACCGCCATCGTCCTGCTCAGCATCGGACTGAATGCCATCGCGGTCGGTTTTGGCGCCATCTTCCCCAACTTAAAAGAAAGCAACTCCGCCAAAATTGTCTCCGGTTTTGGCGGCACGCTCTGCCTGATCACCAGCTTCGCTTATGTCGCCTCGTTCATCGGCTGCCTTATTTTTGCCCACATCTCCCTTATCAAAACCGGCTCCACCACCCACATTTATTCGATCCTAGCCAACCACAATGCCTTGATCGCCGTATTGGGCGCTTTTGCCCTAACCATCCTCGCCACCGCTCTACCAATTATTTTTTCCATAAAAACAATAAATAAGCTGGTATTTTTAGACGAATTGTAATATTAATAGTTCTTAACTAGTTTTAAGACCTATGAGCACCGCAACCAAGTATGATGACCAGGATGTATTGATTCACTTCGATGACAATGCCTTTGAGGCGGTCACCCCTTATAAAGAGGACTTCGAAGACCAAGTTCATGAAGCTCAGGAGCAACTGCAAGAGTTGCGCCAGAGACAGGAAGCGGTCGAACGCCAAAAAGCCGAACTGGAAGAACTGCACCGCAAAAAAGATGACTTCCTAAAAGGACGCAGTGAAGTCAGCGACAAACTTTCACGCTGCATCACCTCACTTGACCGAGAGGCCGTCGAAGCACAAAAACGCGCCGACACCTACCTCGACACCAAAGAGAATTTCGAGCACCAGCTTAAGATTGTGCAAGCCCTGCGTCCTGAAGTCTGGAGCCGTAAAGAGCTGCGCAATGAGCTCAATCGGGCGATTGAAAAAATCGATGATGCCCAGGAGCAAATCAACAAATCTACTCACATCATGGAAGGCATGAAATCCGCGCCCAAGCTGAAAACCCAATCGATGAAAAACGCTTTGTCATCCGGTGATGAAAGCAGTTTTTCCTATTGGATGATGCGCGGCCTGGCTTTCACCCTGCCCTTGATGATCGCAGCCTCACTGTTGATGTTCATCCAGCACACATTGGCCAAATAAGCTTTTTTATCACCCCGATAATTCAAAGCTCACCTTCCTCCCTCCCACGATCAGCCTGACAAAAGGTCGCACTCCACTCGCGTCATGAGAAAAAAGCGCATTTCTTCCACAAAAAAATTCACCAAGCCTGGCAACCGCCGCAAAAATCTGGAAGAAAAAGAGCAAAAGCTCCATGCCCAGATCGGGCGGCTTGAAGAGTTCATCGCCGACTCCCCTTTCCGTGAGCGAAAACACAGAATCGCCACGCGCAATATTATCTCAGCACCGGAACGTCCCCGCCGCGCGACTTCCCAGAAAAAAAAGCGCCAGAGCCGCAAACATCAAAAAATTGCGCGTCAGGAAAGGCACCACCACTTGTTCAATTTTTTCTGCCTGTTCCTACTCTTATGCGCCATGCTCTACTGGTTGTTCCAGACCGCTTTTTAGGGGAGAGCCCAACATTCAACATCTAAAGGTCATCTCGTAGAGACGCGCCTAGGGGAGCCTTAGCCCTCTACCGAGCCCGCCAAAGCAAGCCCGCGACAGACGTATTCAGCTAGGTCGCGGTACATCTGAACTTTGTCATCCTCCAAACGCTCGTCGGGTTTGGCCATGCGGTAAGCCACATGATTCAACGACACCGAATCCTGAAGCATATCCACCGGATCACGATTATCTTTATCGATAAACTCATCGATCACCCCCGCTAAATATTCGGGATTTCTTAACGCAACGTAACCCTGAGGAAAACCTGACCAAATCAGTTCCTCTATCATCTCACGTTGCGTCTTCATGAAGGATTCTTCAGACATCGTTCTTATTGTGCATGAAAACCCGACCCAAAAGAAAGAAAAATCGAATCCAAAAAGCATTTTTTTTGCAAAAATGATACTCAATTCCTGATACGTCCTAAAAGCGGCTCACTGAACACCTCCCGCACAAATCAAATCCCCCCGGGAATTGCTGCAGAACACCCGCCCACCCGCTAAAACCGGTGGCGTCCAACAACGCCCACCCAATACCTGCACCCGCTCCTCCAACTCAAACCCGTTCGCCGACACCTTGGCGCGAATCAATTCCCCGCGTTCAGTCAAAATCAACATTTGATCAGCTGCCACGATCAGCGATCCACAGCCCAGCAACTTTTCAGCTCCCACCCGCCAACGCTCGGTTCCCGTTTTAAAATCCATGCAAACAAACTCCGTCGGTCGCCCCCGGTGCGCCGTGCCATCAAAACCATACAAGTGTCCCCCCACCCGCACGCTGTTGTTCATATGATTGCTCATCACCGCCTTTTCGTAAACCGGCTTCAAAACTCCCTGGTGAAAATCAAACAAAGCACAGCCCCTGTCATAACCGCTTGAAATAAAAACATAACGACCATCCTCTACAATCGGCGTGGTGGCATTGGTATTAAAAGAAGTCTCCCACTTTGCAAACGCCAGGCTTTTGCCATCGACCCTATCCAAAATAACCAATCCATCCGTTTTTAACACCGCTAGGCATTGCCGCCCGTCCAGCGCCTTGAATGCGCTCGGTGTGCCATAAGCCGGTCGATAGCTTTGACTCTTCCAGATGACATTACCCGATTTTTTATCCAAACAAAAAGTCGCCCCCGCTTCGATGATCAATTGGTCTTCGATCAGCAAAGGCGAAGCAGAAAAACCCCACTCCGGCACTTGTTTCATCCCGGAGGTCTTCATCATATCCACTTTCCAGACAAGCTTTCCCTCCGCTAAAGAATAACACCGCAACTGCCCATCGCGACTCAAGCTATACACCACCTTTCCATCGATCAGCGGAGTCGCTGCCGGACCTCCGACATGCAGATTGTCCAATAACTCCGCCGCATAAGAATCCGACCACAACACCTTGCCCGTCTTCACATCCAGACACCACACGGTTTCCTTTCCCTCCTGTTTTTCTCCGTTGTGCCCCATGGCCAGCAAACGATCCCCCGCCACCGTCATGCTCGAAAAACCGATACCCACCTTTACTCGCCAACTCACCTTGCCCATATCCCCAGCCAACCTTTCAGCTGTGATCCCATTCCTATCCGGTCCCATCCAGCCCGGCCAATCCGCCGCCAACGATAACGACGACATAAACAAACTCAACTCCACCGCCATCATTAAATAAACACCTGTTTTCATCACACACTTCTTTTGACCACCTGAGTCTACACCTTTTCCTGCGTATTTTTCAACATAAGTCCATGCAGCTTGTCTATAAAGACTTCCGCTCCCTACCCGTTTATGAAAAAAACATCCCTCTACCTTCTTACCGTCGCCCTCTTTCTGGTTCCCACCGCCATTAAAGCCGAGAACCCCGCCTTCCAAGCAGGTGCCGCCGTCATCAGCGTGACCCCGGAGACTTTTCCGGTACTGATCAACGGCAGTATGACCAGTCACAGCGCTGATAAAGTCAAAACCGAGGTCAACGCCCGCGCCCTAGTGCTCGACGACGGCAATCCGGCCAACCGCCTCGCCATCGTCATCACCGACTCTTGCATGATGCCGACCAAACTGCTCAACGAAGCCAAAAATCTCGCCGCCAAAACTTGTTCCATCGACCCTGATCACATGCTGATCTCGGCCACACATACCCACTCGGCTCCATCCAGTTTTGGCTGCCTCGGCACCGACCCCGATCCAGTTTACCAGAAACTCTTAGTCAAACGTCTTGCTAAAGCCATCATCGCCGCCGAGAAAAACCTCGAACCCGCCCGCTTCGGTTGGACCGTCGCTCAAGCCCCCGAACACACCGCCCTGCGGCGCTGGATCCGCCGTCCCGACCGCTTGAAAGTCGACCCATTTGGCAATTTCACCGTGCGTGCCAACATGCACCCCGGTTATCTCAGTGAAGACGCCACTGGCGAATCCGGTCCCGAGGATCCCGATCTCACCCTCTTGTCCTTCCAATCCAAGGACGGACGCCCGATCGCCGTATTTGCCAATTTCTCCATGCACTACTACGGCGACTCGCCCGTCAGCGCCGATTATTTTGGCCTCTTCTCCGAGGGGCTGAAACAAAAACTCGCGCCCAAGGCCGCCCAAGGCCAACCCGACTTCGTCGGTGCGATGTCCCACGGTGCCAGCGGCGACATCTACAATCGTGACTACTCCAAACCCGCTCCCAAGGAAAAACCCCATGACATCAACAGCTACACTGAAGGCCTGCTGAAAATCGCCCTCGATGCCCACGCCAAAATCAAATACCAGGACAACATTTCGCTCAGCATGGCCCAGCGTTTATTGCCCTTGAACTACCGCGTGCCTGACAAACAACGGCTAGAATGGGCCCTAGAAGTGCTGGACAAAATGAAAACCGAAGAGCCCAAAACGCTGCAAGAGGTTTATGCCCGCGAAGCCATCCTGCTGCATGAAAAACAAAAAACCGAACTCATCCTGCAAGCTATCCGTATCGGCGATTTCAGCATCACCACCACCCCCAACGAAACCTACGCCCTGACCGGTCTCAAACTCAAGGCATCAACCCCACTCGCCGGCAACATGACCATCGAACTCGCTAACGGCGCCGAAGGTTACATCCCGCCACCCGAACAACACCCGCTCGGCGGTTATAATACCTGGCCAGCCCGCTCGGCCGGCCTCGAAGTCCAAGCCGAACCCAAAATCGTTGAAACCCTGATCCAATTACAAGAAAGCGTCGCAGGAAAAACCCGCCGCAACTACGTCGCCTCACGCGGTCCGGCTGCACAAGCCATCGCCAAAAGCCAAGCCGACGCCTGGTGGCGGCTGGATGAATTTGAAGCGCCGCACGCAATCGATTCCTCACCGAACCACAACGGAGCCCTTTACGAAGCCGGCGTTGTTTTTCACCTCGACGGCCCACGTTCGACCGCTTTTTGCAAAGACGGCATGCCCAACCGCAGCGCCCACTTTGCCGGTGGCCGCCTGCGCTCACAGATCGCCGGACTAGGCAACGACTACTCCCTCTCCCTATGGATCTGGAACGGCATGCCCAACGAGGGACGCCCCTTCACCGGTTGGATGTTTTCCCGTGACAAAGACCATATGCTCGGCACCCAGGGAGACCACCTTGGCATCGGTGGCAGTGCTGGAAATACAGGCACACTGGTATTACAACACGGAACAAAAACCCAAGTCGCCGGAAAAAGCGTCATCCCCCGTTGGACCTGGAACCACGTCGCCCTGGTGCGCAAAGGCCAACACGTCACGGTTTACCTCAATGGAAAAAAAGAAATCGATACCGACCTGCCCGCTGATTTCCCCGCCAAGTTCGAGCAAATTTTCATCGGTGGACGCTGTGACAACCAGGACAACTGGGAAGGCCGCCTCGACGAAGTGTCAATTTACAAACGCGCACTGACAGCTGCGGAGGTGAAAACATTGGCGAAGTGATTTTCCAGCCCGCTGTCACTCCTTTCTACTGCCACCTCAATCGCGCTTTTGCCTGCGCTCATGGTGTCGTTTATCGTTTTTTTCTGACCTCTATGCGTTTCGCCCTTGTAGGGCTGAGAGAATTGGATTTTTTTACCCAGCGCTGCGCACTGGGCTATTTCATTGAACACCGTTGGTGCAAAAAGACGAAAACAAACTGTCCTGTAAGGACAAAATGTGATAGCCCAGTGCGAAGCGCTGGGGTTAAATCAGTTATATTGCCAGCCCTAAAAGGGCGTAATGATGTTGATGGGTGATAAGATAGCTTTCAACAACAATAGCTAACTATTTCGTCTTACACCCTGCCCCCCTTTGACCCCACCTTTTTTCTTGCGATTATTTAGTTTAAATTTGTAGTCTGTCTGGGTGATTAAACAAAAAACAAAAAACCTTTTTCTTCTTACAGGATTAATACTTAGCGTACCTGCCTATGCAATCACCACGCGCTATATCAACAACCATTACTCAGGAATTCGAACAACCTCATCTCTAGAAAAAGCACACACTCGAGCACTCACCTCATTCATGGAAGGTGACAACTTTGGTGTTTCACGCTTCAAGCGAAGCGTTTACTGGAATGACATGCGCGTATCTTATCGTGACAAGAAATTCGTCTCAAAAACCATCAGTTTAATCGGACTCACCCCCGAATATGGAGAGCACTATTATCTTGCCAGCCACCCTGACAAAAAGTCCTCACTCTCAAAAAAATCAAACCGCCGCCTCACCTTTCCAGAACTCGAGACAATCAAACAGCTACGCAAGCATTCGACCTTTGCCGAAGTCACCCAGGATGAAGAGACTTACATCACACACATCCTCGCTCCTATCCCTGCAAAAAATAATGCCTCAAATGCCACGATGTTGAACTCGGCGAATTATTGGGGGCCTTTGATTACCATCTCATAGAGATAGAAGAATAGCCCCTCACCTTCTTCGCCCCTCCACGACGAACTGAAAAGTCCGCGCTCCTTTGGCCTTTGCTCTTGCTTTCACTGCTAGGCGAAGGCTATATTTTTACCAGCTATGAAAAAAAGAGCTGGTAAAAAAACGACACCTTATGGGATCACCCCTGCCCTCTTCCTCGAACTCGCAGCTCTTGGCGTTTTTTTCGTCCTGGCTTTCATCCAACTATTATTTTTTTCCACGCTCAATAAAATCATCTCTCTGTTCAACTAAACCTGCCTCTTTCCCCATGCCATCCAGATACCTCATCAGCCCGGGCTCACCAGCCGACTTTTCTAAAATCAATACCAAGGACGACAGCCTTTACCCCATCGGCAAGGAACAAGGCAATGCCATGCTGCCTGCTCTCACCACCCGTCTCGGCGAACTGCAAGAGTTGCTCTACGCCGAGAAAAAACACAAGGTACTGGTCATCCTACAAGCCATCGATGCCGGTGGCAAGGACGGCACCATTCGCAAGGTTTTTGCCGGCACCGACCCTGCCGGAGTACGGGTAAAATCCTTCAAAAAACCCAGCGAAAACGAACTCGACCGGGACTACCTGTGGCGCATCCACTACCGCGTGCCGCGCAAAGGAAAAATCGCCATCTTCAACCGCAGCCACTACGAAGACATCCTCGCCGTGCAAGTCAAAAACCTCGCCCCAAAAAGCGTCTGGTCGAAACGTTACGAGCACATCAACGCCTTTGAAAAAATGCTCAGTGACGAGGGCACCACCATTGTGAAACTCTTCCTCTTGATCTCCAACAAAGAGCAAAAACAACGCCTGCAGGCTCGCCTCGATGATCCTGAAAAAAATTGGAAATTCAACGTCGACGACCTCGACGATCGCGCCCGCTGGCCCGAATTCATGACCGCCTTTCAGGATATGATCACCCGCACCAGCACCGATCACGCCCCCTGGCACGTGATCCCTGCCGACCGCAAGTGGCACCGTAATCTGGTGGTGACCCAGCTGATGATCAAAACTCTCGAAGCCATGAACATGAACTTCCCCGACATCGATTTTGATCCCGCCAAGATCGTCATCGAATAACTTGCCGCCTCGCCCCTTGTCCACTCCACGCCCGTAGGTCGGGCCTCCGACCCGACCACGCCATCAACCATTGCCCGGCACGATGCTCGGCCATTCTGATCGATCAAAAGAATCATTCACCTCCTTGGGGGTTCTTTTTTTGAACCAAAGAAACCCCCTTCTCTTTTTCACCTTGGGAGGATTCACCTGAAATGATCGAGCTTGCTCACGGGTCGGTTGCCCCGCTTCAGGAAAACTTCGGGCAACTTCCTCCCCCACCAAAGTGCGAGCGTCTTCATCACGGCTCGCAGCTTTTAACGATTTTTCATCATCGACAATGGTTGGCTGGATAAAAATCAACAACTCCGAACGTTTGTTGCCTCGTCTGGTATTTTTCACCAGATAGCCCAATACCGGAACTCGACTCAAAAATGGCACCCCGGTATCCGCATCATTGTTCTCCTCGGAAATCAAACCTCCCAAGACGATGGTATGACGATGCGGCACCGTCACCGTGGTATTCAACTCCTGGGTTCCGATGATCGGCACCTCGCTGCCAGCCACTATGGTCGTCCCAATCACATTATCATTCACCTGCACAATATCCAAAGTTACCTGATTTTCCCTATTGATCGTCGGCACCACTTCGAGTTTCAAGACCACATCCTCAAAATCAATCGTGGTGCGTACCGCCGTGGTATTCACATTATTCGTCGTATCAGACAAACTCTCTCTCGGCACCGGAATTTTCGAACCCGAGGTGATCTCTGCCCGCTTACCATTTTGAGTATAAACCACTGGCCGGGACAATACTTTAAAACGATCCGTGCTCTCAAGTGCGGTGATAAACACATCCAGAGAGTCTCCAAGCTGCCCATAAACATTCAATCCATCTGCTGGGCCAAAGGGCGTGGTCACCACATTACTGCGCAAATCATCCACATTCCGGTTAGTGATCACATCACGACGGGAATTGAACAAACTGCTGGCAATGCCCCCGGCTGCCGGGTTTGCTGAATCAAATTGAGTATAACGCTGAAGATAATCAATACCAAACTCTACCCCCTCCTCCAGCTGCAACTGACCAATCACTGTTGCCAGATAAACCTGTAGGGGTTTGCGATCTAGAATATCAATAATTTTGGAAACCAGCTTCTTGGATTCATCTGACCCAATCACAATAATCGCATTGCCATGGCGGTCAGCAATGATCCGCGTTTTGCCCACCAAAACTGAAATAGGAGCCACATCATCCACAGGGAAAGCCAATTGATCCGCTCTGCCCGAACTGTCAGCCGCATTGCCCTGCACCCGCGTTTGCTGCTGCCTGTTCTGGGTTCCGGTCAAAGCCGATAGCTGTGACGAAGTGACCGGAGTCGGACGGGTATTGATCTGTCGGCCACCGGGCAAAATCGTCTGCCCCGTTCCTGTATCCTGTAAAATATCGACCACCACCGGCAGAATATCATTAGCTTTCACATAATTCAACGGGCGCTCCAACGCGTCTTCAGAAACCAAGGGTTGATCAAATTCCTTGATCATCTGCAACACATACGCAAGATCCTGGGGCGATGCGACGACCATGATCCGGTTCAGCCGATCATCAGGAATCAACTGAGCCGCCGGACGTTCCGCCGTGCCGATTCCGTTATTCGCCACCCCTTGGGTCGAACCTCGAACCAGTTGTCCGCTCGCCGTCCTGACCGTCACCTGCTGGGAGCTCGCTGGGCGATTGGGTTTATTGTTTTTAGTAGCCGTTGCGGCCTGCACCTTGCCACTCAAAGTCCGCCCGGACTCGCTCATGCGCAGACTTTCCTCCATCCGGGCATCCATCGCCGCTTGAATAATCTGCGACACCACATTCGCCTCGGCATATTTGATCTTCACAAACTCCGTCATCAGCGGAGCATCTTCCGGCACCACATCGATCAGCTCTTTCAACTTGATAAACTGGCGGATGATCGACGCATTTTCTGTGATCAACAAACCCGGGGGCGTAGCGATCGGGGTCACCCGGCCAAACGAATGCAAAGTAACGTGATTGGCAAAAATCGTCGCCAGCTCCTCCGGATCCATAAAACGAACCCCCATATAATAAGCCACCAAGGTATCTCCATGCGGCAAAGACTCCGGCGTAGTGAACATCAGCAAACCTTCGGTAAATGAAGACGCCGGACTTTTTCCCCCTGAAGCCCTCAGTACTTTAACCGTTTTCCCCTCTTCACCCTGAACAAGAACATAACCGTTAGTGATCAGAGAAGCTTCGATCAAACGTATCGCATCCTCCTTGCTGACCTCCACCGGTGTCACCAGACTGATCTGTGGCCCATCAAAAATAGTGGTATCCTTGATGATCGTCTTTCCCACCAAGCGCTCGTAAATATTCAAAATATCCGACACCGGATTGAGCGGAAATTGCAAGCTCACCCGATCCCCACCAGGTCGTCGCGAAGTGTCCGGCCGCCCCCCTCCTATCGGTGGACGCGGGGCTTGATTGTTTGGCTTCGTCTCAGTTGCAGGAGCAGGAACCGTTACGATCGTTTTCCCCTTGGCTTCCGTAGCTTTCTCCTGCGGTTCTTCTTCGACCTTTTTAACCGCATTCGCCGCCGCTGCCGCCGCTTTCTTGCTTTGAGCCAGAATCTGCAAGTTGCGATTCACTCGGGGCGCCCTAGCTGTCTGACCACTCGCCACTGCGCCAGTCAAAGCCAAAATACCGCCCAGTAACCAAGCCGCCGCCTGACGCTTGGGATTTCCTCCCAAACGGTACACCGCTACCTTGAAACTTTTTACACTTACTGCCATGAATTCTTCCCCTAGCTCTTTAACTCATACTACCAACCCGACGCAATTCCTATTTCACAATTCTTATCCCCAAGCCCTACTTGTTGCCCGCCGTTAACCGCTCTACCGCCTGCCCTAACAACGCCCGGCGTTCTTCAGTCGTCATAGCCGGACTCCCCTGCATTTTTTTAGTCATGTATTCACGCAATTTACCCCGCTGTTCGTCACTCAAATTTTTTAATTTCGCCATCACCTCAGGCGGCAGCCCTCCATGTTTCCGCCTGCGCCGTTCACCCTTGCCTTCCTTTTTCTCCCCTCCAGGCCCGGCAGCAGGTTTGGCTTCGCCGGGTTTCAAGCGCGACTCATCAAACCTCACCGTCACCACTTCACCTCCCGACAAGGCTATTTTGGCAGCCACTTTTCCCAAATCCTCCCCCTCGTTTATCTCCACCATTTTCCAGCCTTGGGCATTAGGATGCTCTGAGATCACATAGGTTTCCTTGGTCTCCTTGTTAAGCAAAGTCGCCACCGTTTTTTCATCCACCTTGGCCACCCCTGTCAAAATCAAGGAATCGGATAAATCCAATGAACGTGTGAACGGCGAATTTTTCATCAATTCACTGAAATCCTTCTTCTCCACCGATGGGGGTAAACCCTCCGAAACAGCTCCTGATGCTGCCCCCGGCCGCTGGGCATGCAAATGACCGAGCCCCCCCCCAGCTCCTATGCCATATAGAAACAAAGCCCAGGCACGCACCCCTCTTTTACTGAAAAATATCATATTTGCCCGATCAATTGTCCCCCCGGAAACCATGCAACCCCTGTTACCTTAAAAAGTTCTTCACTAGGAAGAATTAGGTTTTCACACAAATAACCGGCTTCGTAAAGCTTTCCCTCCACATCTATGAATCTATTTGCCTCAACCTGATCTCTCACTACCCAAGCTGTAGATAATGGAGTTTTTATGAATTTATAAAAACTCCTTGCAGTGCGGTAATTTTTATTTGATCGTCCTCACATGATTGATGATTCCACTTCCACCAAACTCACCTCATTTGCTTCTGCATTGATCAACCAAGAAGAAGCGCGCATCCTCATCCCTGCCCAAGACCCATCCACCGGATTCTGGTTTGGCGGTGGCAATGTGGTTCAAGATAAAGATGGCTCGATCCTGACCTGTGGGCGCTACCGCAACTTTGGCGATTCCCGTACCGGTACCGGTGCTGGCGCACGCGGCTTGGAACTGGCTATCTTCCGCGCCGATTCTCCTGATGGTGATTTTTCTAAAATTGTTAGCTTTACCAAAGCCGATCTCACTTGTGAAGCTCGCGAAGTGGTTTCCATCGAGGGCTGTGCCCTGCATCTCACCGATGAAGGCATCGAACTGTTCATCTCTACCGAAAAAGACGACACCTACCCCGACAGCCACAAGGACTTTCAAAAGCCCGGCACCGGGGTCTGGTCCATCGACCGTATCCACGCAGCGACCGTCGATGAGCTTTCACCCTCCAATATCGAGGAAATCATCCCTTTTGGTCCCCCTCCCTACCTGCATGTCAAAGACCCCGTCACCACCGACCTGCCCGATGGCAGCCTTGGTCTGATCTATTGCACCCACCCTTTTTCCTGGTCCAGCTCCGGCACCTCGGTCATCACCCGCGCGCCGGGTTCGTCCGAATATCAACACCGCACCGATACCATGCTCAATCGCGGCCCGGTATGGGACATCGCCGCCGCTAGGGTCACTGATCGTTTGCCGATTCCCAAAATCGGAGCATTTGCTGCCCAAGCCGATCAATCACTCTATTTTTACGACAGCGCCGAATGCCTGCGCCAACTCGACGACAACCCCAAAGCCGTCGCTCGTCCACGCGGTTGGTCCTGCGAGGAAATCGGCGGCCTGGCCCTTGGCAACGACGCCGACTTTCCCAACATCGAATCCATCACCGTCGACGCACCGCTTTTCATCTCTCCCATGGGCACGGGGTGCTCCCGTTATGTTGGAACCCTGGTCACCGATGACGGCATCTTCGCCACTTGGCAGCAATCCCAGGATGATCTATCCCAACCTCTGGTCGGCCACTTCCTCAGCAATCAACAAATCGCAGAACTACTGGCATGAAACTCTCCCTCAACGCCTCCACCATCAAAACCACCCCGCTGTTGGACAAGATCCGTGTCGCTGGCGAAGCCGGCTACGACGGCATCGAACTGTGGGCAACCGAAATCTACCAGCACGTCGGTCGCGGAGGCGAAGTCTCCGATGTAGAAAAAGCGCTCGCCGACCAGGGGCTTGAAGTTCCCTGCTTCATCGCCGTGCGCAACTGGGGCGAAACCCGTGATTGGGAATACCAACTCGCCCTCGACGAAGCACGGCGACGATTCGAACTCGCTGCTCGACTCGGCTCTCCATTGATGGTCTGCACCCCGCCGATGCTGCACGACGACATTTCACAGCTGCACGAAGGTTATAAAGACCTGCTGCAAATCGGCCGTGAAATCGGTGTGCAGGCCGTGCTCGAATACATCAGCTTTTTTGCCTCGCTCAACAACGTCAAAGACACCGTGACCGTGCTCGACCGCACCGGCGATGCCGATGCCTGCACCATCCTCGACGCCTTCCACAACTGGAACAACTCCACCACTCTGGACGACCTGCGCGCCCTTCCACTCGAACGCATCGCCCACTACCACATCGACGACGCCGATCCAAGCAAAGCCTCTGGCACTCAAACCGACCCCGACCGCGTCATGCTCGGCGAAGGCCAGATCGACCTCCCTGCCGAAATCAAAATCCTCAAAGAAAAAGGCTACGACAAATGGATCAGCCTGGAACTCTTCAATGCCGATCTCTGGCAAAAAGACCCGCTAGAGGTAGCCAAAACCGGCCTAGAGAAAATGCAAAAACTCGTAGGATAGGTTTCCAAACCTGTCCCGCGGCTCTAAAAACACCCGAATAACCCAAAAGCAAGCTCCCTACCCCACTGACCTTCTTCCCCTCACTCCACCGGCACCCCCGCACTTGCCCGCAAAACATCCATCACCCGCATATTCCCCAGTGTATCCTCCTTACTAACCCACGGATCCTCCCCATCCAATACCGCAGCCGCAAAAGCATCCGCCTCCACCGCGTAAAGCGGTCGTTCTTCAGCCACCTTCACTACTTCTTTTTTATCCCCCTTGTTAATCGTAAAACTATTTTCACAAAACCAAAAAGCATCCACTTCAATCACCCCCTCAGTGCCGGCAATATAAGTCCCCTGATCCGAATCCACCGTCATACCGCAGGTGAACGTCGTCAGCAAATCATTACCAAAAGACATCACCCCCGCTGCATAATCATCCACCCCGTCGCCTTGATACAAATGCGCCACTGCTTGCATTTCCGTCGGTTCTGATCCCGCCAGTTGGCGAATCATATTCACACAATAGGTGCCCACATCCATGATAGCGCCCCCGCCTTGAGACGGGTGGTAACGCGCGTCATCCATACTCGGCTCCCTGAAAAAAGTGAAATTTGAACGAATCAATCTCAAATCCCCAATCACCCCACCACGCACCATTTCAATCAACTTCTGCGTCTGCGGGTGCGCCCGATACATAAAAGCCTCCACCAAAACCCTCCCCGTTTCCTCCGCCACCGCAAACATCTGCTCAGCCTCCCCCGCATTGAGGGCAAAAGGTTTTTCACACAACACATGTTTGCCTGCGCGCATCGCTGCAATCGACCACTCATGATGCAATCCGTTGGGCAGACAATTATAAACCGCCTGCACCTCCGGATCATTGATCAAAGCCTCGTAGCCTTCGACTCCCCGCCCGCCGTATTGCCCCGCAAAATGATCCGCCGATTCCTGCGTGCGCGAACCCGAGGCCACCAACACTCCCGCATTCGAATTCGGAAGATCCCCGGCAAATTTGCCCGCTATCATCCCCGTCCCCAATACCCCCCATTTTAGTTTAGTGTTCATTTTTTGTGACTATTCAGGCTTAATAAAAAAGGTACACCATCAAATTCAAGCACTGCCGTTTCAAACGAGAGTTCCTCATTCATTTTTTAACATCAGTGTGAATCAGTGGTTAGCAAATATTTTACGGTTTTAAGATCACCTTCATCAAACCTTTTTCCCGCGCGTGCAGACGGTCGAACCACTCTCCCCCCTCATGCAAATCCGCCACCGCGCTCATCAAGGGTTCCACCCGAATGCTGCCATCAGCCACAGCCTTTACCGCATCCCCATACTCTCCCGCCGATGCACAGGAACCAAATACAGACAGCTCCCGGGTCACCACCGCCTGCAAAGGAAACTGAACTTCCGCCTGCAGATTGCCCACACAGCCCACCGAGCCCCCCTTGCGCACGCAGTTCACCGCCAACTGGATCGTCGGGGTGAAACCCACCACCTCCATCGCCACATCAGCCCCGTCTTCATTACCTACTGCCTGGCGTATTTTTTCCAAAGCCCCGTCCCCCGATACCACCACCGCATCCGCGCCCAATTCCAAAGCCATCTTCAGTCGATCCTCATCCACGTCCACCGCCACCACCAACCCTGCTCCCGCCGCTTTCAGTGCCTGCACCACCAACAAACCAATCAAACCCGCCCCGATCACCACCGCCGAATCACCCGTTTTTAGCGGCACCCGACTCACCCCGTGCAGGGCAATCGATACCGGCTCGGCAAATGCCGCTTGCTCGTAGGGCAAAGAATCCGGCACAGCATACAGGATATGTTGTGGCACTGATACAAACTCCGCAAACGCTCCATGACGACAGTAATCATCACAAGACACCCCCAGCACATTTCGCTTCGGACACAAATTGATCTGTCCGCTTCTACAAGACTCGCACTCTCCACAATAAACCGTCGAATCAAAAGTCACCCGATCCCCCACCTGCCAGCCTTCTACCTGCTGTCCAATTTCCACAATCTCCCCCGCCGCTTCATGGCCCATGATGATCGGAGGAATCCTCCTGCCCGAACTTCCGTCCATGCCATGCACATCACTACCGCAAATGCCACAAGCCTTCACCCGAATTTTCACCTCACACTTACCCACTTCCGGTTCCGCAGCTTCACCAAATTCAAATTTTCCGTATTCCGTAAGAGTCAGCGCTTTCATCATGTTATTAAAAACATGAATAAACCACAGTGAACACCGAGTTCACAGAGGAAAATTTCAGGGAGCTGTTAGAAGTGATATTTCACCAGAAAACTCACTACATTATCATTGCTATCAAAGGCCTTGGAATTTTTGATTCCATATTTGTTCACCCAATAACGGTATTCAATGCCCGCATAAAGCTTACCATCCTCACCCCAAAGCAGTTTCCCCACATTAAATTTCAACTGCGGATTAAAGTGGAAATTGAGTTCGTAATTGGAGTTTTCAGTCGTAAATATCCAGTCTTGGACTCAACCCCGGCGGACACTGCAGGAGCAAGCTCATCCGTCCCCGCAGAGCAAAAGGGTGCGACCATGATAATCGCCGATATTATAACTAGAAAAGATCTCATCTCAGAATAGGTAACTGTCGTTTTCAGAATAACAAACTATCATCTCCGCACTTCTCCCACTCAGCGCTTGACCTCCAGCACGCCCCTCTTCAAATCCCGCAGCACCCGCAACTCCCCCCACTGCGCCCCACGCATCTTCCGTCCGCCATCCTTACGCCGCGCACCAAAGTGATCCCTCTTGCTCTCAAAAAAATCATCCACATACCTCTGACTCCCCAACACCGCCCCATCAGTGAAATACCTCACCCTACATCTTAATGCCTCCGCCACCGGCAATCGCCCGCCTGATTCCAATACCTCTTTGATCTCCGCCCGACTGAAACCTCCCTTACCTTTGTTGTAACCGTCCACGGTTTCACTCGCTTTCACCTGTTCTCCCTTCGCATACAGTAAACACCGATACTCCTGCGCCACCTTCTTCCACGCCACCCGACTACGACCCGTCACCGCATAACACAGCCCCTGCCTCGCCCCGCGCACCCCGGCCACCGCCGCCGCATACGAACACCAACGGTAACCCTCCGGATCCTGCGCCAGCCCCGCACGCACCGGATTCAGATCAATATAAGCCGCCACCATGCGCAGCGCATCACTGCTCCCCCCACTGCCTTCATCCGCCCCCCCCGACCGCCGAAGCCCCTTGTTCGCCGTAGCTTTAGCGAAGGAGGATGGCGAAGGAGGTTGTAAAAGCACACTCTTAAATGGCCCCTCCCACAAAGTCCCCACCCGGCCGTGTTTCCGATTATAAGCCAATGTTATTTTCAACTTCAACTCCTTCATAAACATCGAAAGATCAAACAACCGCGCCCTCACCGATTCCACAATTTCGCTCACCTTCTCATCCGCTCCATTCTCACGAAACATCTCCACCTCATCCAACACCAACTTGCTCGACCACTCGTTCTTAAACACCTCTAGTCGCTTAATATAATCCTCATCCGTCCACCCCTCTGTCGCCAGCTCCCTATCCGGCACCTCCAACAACAAATGAAAGTGATTGCCCATAAAACACCAAGCCAACGCCCGCAGCCCACTAAATTTCAACTGCTTGAGCATCAAAATCCGAAAAGTTTCCTTTTCATCATCCTCAAACAAAATATCCCTCCCCGTCGTCCGGCTCACCACATGATAATAATTCGTCTGCCCCTCCGGCCCCAACAAAAACTCCCGTATTTTCCTCATAATTAATATCCTTTCCCAATCGCTTCGACTCCCCCGAATATTCCCTCTCCCTCCATAATACAACGACATCCTCCCCATACAAGAACTATTTTGCATGGGGATCCTCCCCTTTTATAAAAACTCGCAGCGAAATTTTAAGCTCCTACAACTCGCGGCTCACGGGCTTGGCCATTGCTCCAACCTCTCAAGCAACTGGAGGAATGATGCGTCATTATGAATCTTCGCATGACGATCCCACAACTGAACAGCCAATGCCCTGGCCTTCACCGGCTGAGTAGCGGCAAGGCGTGAGAGCTGCTCTAGATCTCTACTCCATGGAGCATTCTCCTCAGAAGTATCACTCTCAGATTTCACTGCTTTTCTAGGTTGATCTAGGAACTCAATCGCTTCGCGAATCGGACCGGGCTCCCGCGGAACCTGATGAGCTAAGCCCGGCACCTCGATGAGGCACGCCGGGATACGGTTTTTCTCCATCCAGCCAAAAACGTTTTTGGTGTCCTCGTAGTTGGAATCTTCAGGGCCCGTAATCAAGGCAAAATGATTAAGCCGTTTCGCCGTATTCAAAGCATTGCCCTCTGGTGGCCATCCATAAATTTCAACATTCGCCTTAGAATAATGAGGGATCGCCCTGGCTAGCGCGCTCACGCCACAAAAGTGAATAGTTCCAGTAAAACTTCCAGGAAATTTGGCGATCATTCCCGCTGACATTCGACCTCCACCAGAAAAACCACTGAGATACACACGCTGGGGATCAATACGGTAATGGCGTCCCAGATAATTTCGCGCTTCTCTCGCCAATCGAAACCTACGTCCAGAAGGTTTTTTATTACCTATATCCTTAGCTGTGGCCCAGATGATTTTCTTCTCTTCAAAAACCGACTTCCATTCAGGACTGAACTGATAGAGTCCATCTCCAGCAGAAATAAAAATCAGCATGCCGTGCGCTTCACCCGTCTTGTAACTCTCTGGAACAAAAACCCGAAGCGTTTCCTTATTGATGTCAAAACCATCCGTAGGAAACTCCTTATAATCACCCAAATCCCTACGCTCCTCGGGCCATGTATCAAATACTTGCTCAAACTCCCCCTTTGCAGCGATCTCTTTTCCCTCAATCTCAAATGAGCCGTATCGAATCTCTTCTGAAGAACCTGAAGCTTCCTTTTTTACAACAGGAACGGCTTCCAGCAAGATCGGAGCTTCTTTGTCCATGCGTGACACAAAGGAATCCGTTAAAAGCCACGCACCAGTCCGTGGAATCAACATCACCTTGCCGTCGGAGACTCGCCGGTGAAGTTGCAGCGACACCCATTTTCCATCACTCAACCTAAAATGCGTCCATCCAATAAGTGCTGCCTCCTCACCTGTTTTGTCTTCACGCTTAAGAGTGGTGCGAAAACTTCCCAAAACCTTATTCCCCACATATTGATATACAATCGCGGCTTCATGTTGCCGTTCCTGGATAAAATAATAACTTTCCGGAGGGTTGCTATCTGTGCTGAAAACGAGAACCTGGGCTGGAGCAGCGCTACCAAGCAATTCCTGCCAGGAATCATTACAAAAACAGGCGGCTTGTGTCATCCCTAACAAAAATATAATCGAACATAACTTCATAGTATTCTTTAACCGCAGAAAACACAGGACTCCACTGAGAAAAACGTAAATCAGTAGTTTAAAGTTAGCATCAGAAAATACCCTCCCAGCTACCATTTAAACCCATCCTATCCACGCCCATAGGTGCGTATCTTGACTTACCGAAGCTTTAACAGCAGTGATTCGCACCCACCTCTTCTCCACATTCATCATTTGTGCTTATCCGGCCTTCATGCGACCCTAGCCCCGTGAAAACTCTATCCACTATCAGCCTAGTTCTGCTCTCTCTGCTTCTACCCGCCATGTCTGCTGAAAAACAAACCTCCACTGACAAGGTCCGCCAAGCCCTGCCCACCCCTGAAGTCATTGCCAAGCTGCCCAAGGACGGTGGCAAAGAGTTCAACCGCCTCATCTTTTCCCAAAGCCCCTACCTGCTGCAACACGCCCGCAACCCGGTCAACTGGTATCCTTGGGGCGAGGAGGCCTTTGCCGAAGCAAAAAAACAAAACAAGCCGATTTTCCTCTCCATCGGTTACACCACCTGCCACTGGTGCCACGTAATGGAACACGAATCCTTCGAAGACCAGGAAGTCGCCGACAAGCTCAACGCAGGTTTCATCTGCATCAAAGTCGATCGTGAAGAGCGACCCGACATCGACGAAGTTTACATGACCGTCACCCAAGGAATGACCGGCAGTGGTGGTTGGCCAATGACCATCGTCATGACTCCAGAGAAAAAACCGTTTTTTGCCGGCACCTATTTCCCCAAAGAAAACCGAGGCAACCGAACAGGCTTGATGACCATCCTCGACCAACTCACCTCCGCATGGAAAAACCGCCGCGAGGACATCGATAAATCAGCCAACCAAATCGCCAGTCAATTACTGACCATGGCCGGAGGAGCTCCCGGCGAAGATCTTCCACCGACCATTCTCGACACCGCCTACGAGCAGTTCGAGGGACGTTACGACGCCACCAATGGCGGATTCTCCACCGCCCCGAAATTTCCCATGTCCCCTAACTTGATGTTCCTGATGCGTTACGCCAAACGCAGCGGCAAACCCGCTGCGCTCGATATGGTCAGCAAAACGCTCATCGAAATGCGCAAAGGTGGTGTTTTTGATCAAGTCGGCTTGGGCTTCCACCGCTACTCCACCGACCCCGTCTGGCTGACCCCGCATTTTGAAAAAATGCTCTACGACCAAGCCCTGCTGACCATGGCCTACCTCGAAGGTTATCAATCCACCGGTAACGAAGCTTTTGCCCAAACCGCCCGTGAGATCCTGACCTACGTGCTACGCGACATGACCTCTCCCGAAGGCGGTTTTTATTCAGCTGAAGACGCCGACTCCGAAGGCGAAGAAGGCACCTTTTATGTTTGGACACTTGAAGAAGTCAAAAAGATCCTCGGCGAAGAAGATGGCACCCTGTTTGCCAACACCTTCAACATCAAAGACAGCGGGAATTTTCAAGACGAAGCCACCGGACGATCCACCGGCACCAACATCCCCCACCTCACCGCAGCCATTCCTACCGATCAAGCTGATGAAATTGAAAAACTGAGGCAAAAGCTTTTCACCGCCAGGGAAAAACGCATCCACCCTCAGAAAGATGACAAAATTCTCACCGACTGGAACGGACTGATGATCGCCGCCCTCGCCCGCGCTGGGCAAGTGCTCAACGATCCCAGCTACACCGCTGCCGCCAAAAAAGCCGCCGACTACGTGCTCAGCACCCTGAGCGATAAAAGCGGCCGCTTACTCAAGCGCTCACGGCTAGGCAAAGCCGGGCTCACCGCCCATCTGGAAGACTACGCCTTTGTAGTCTGGGGACTGCTCGACCTCTACGAAGCCAGCTTCGATCCGCACTACCTGTCCGAAGCCATCCGACTCAATGACCTGATGATCAAACATTTCAAAGATGACAAGAGTGGTGGCTTTTTCATGACCGCCGACGACGCCGAGCAACTGCTGGTGCGTAGTAAAAAACTCTACGGCAGCGCCATCCCCAGCGGCAACGCCGTGGCCGTCCTTAATCTCACCCGACTGCACCGCATGACCGCCAACGATCAATACGAAACAGAAGCCTATGCCACCATCAAAGCCTTTTCTGGCGAGATCGGCAAAGCTCCCAGCGCCTTCCCCGTCGCCCTGATCGCACTCGACTTCCTCTTCGGTCCAAGCAATGAAATCGTCATCACGGGTCAACTCGATCGTAAAGACACCCGGGCCATGCTCGCCGCTGTGAGAAAACCTTTCCTGCCAAATAAAGTGCTCATCTTCCGCCCAGAAAAGAATCCGAACGCGATAGCCAAGCTGGCTCCCTATACCAAGACCCAGGCTAGTTTGGGCAGCAAAGCCACCGCCTACGTTTGTACCAATTTTGCCTGTCAACTGCCCACCACCGATATCAAGAAAATGCTCGAATCCCTGGGAGTAAAATAAAGTTTCTGCCCCAGCCTCGGAAAAAAACTCATTCCATGTTACTTCCCCGATTCTCGCTTAGCTATTTGTTTTATGCCAGCCTGATTTTCTCAGCTACCACCCAAGCTCAAACCCAGGACAAACGCCCCAACATCATCCTGATTCTGGCTGATGACCTAGGTTACTCAGACCTCGGTTGTTACGGTGGAGAAATCCACACCCCCAATATCGACCGTCTCGCAGCAGGCGGCCTACGCTTGACCCAGCTTTACAACACCGCACGCTGCTGCCCAACCCGAGCCTCTCTGCTAACAGGATTGTATCCACACCAAGCTGGCCTTGGCTTCATGACCGCGGATAACGGCAAACCTGGCTATCGCGGTTTTTTGACTGATCGCAGCGTCACGCTTCCCAGCTTATTGAAACAAGCCGGTTACCAGACCTACATGTCAGGCAAGTGGCATTTGCGAGGCGCTGGTGATCCCGACTGCACTCCGATCAATCGAGGCTTTGACGAATTTTACGGACACTACAAAGCTTTTGCCAGCTTCTGGCGCCCCGATCTTTACATCCGCTTGCCCCAAGACCGACCCCAGCTCAATTACACTGCTGACAATTTTTACGCCACCGATGCTATCACTGATTATGCCTTAAAATTCATCGATCAATCCCGTGAAAGCAAAAAACCCTACTTCCTCTACCTGGCATACAACGCCCCTCACTTTCCTCTGCACGCACCCAAAAAGGTCATCGACAAATACATCGACATTTACAAAAAAGGCTGGGACGAGCTTCGCAAAGAACGCTATCAACGCATGTTAAAATTAGAAATTCTCAAACCCAGCTTTCAGCTTTCTCCAAGAGGCCACGTGCCAAAAGTCCCCAACCGGAATCGCAACTCCCCCTATTACGACCAACAGATCCCCGCATGGAAGGATCTCGATAAAAAGAGGCAACATGATCTGGCCCGCCGCATGGCGACCTACGCCGCCATGGTGGAAATCCTCGATGACAATGTCGGCCGAGTAATGGCCAACTTGAAGCAACATGGAGAACTGGAAAATACCCTGCTGGTATTTCTATCCGACAACGGCGCCTGCTCGGAATGGGATCCCTACGGTTTTGATAACAACCCCTACCCCACCAACCGCTTATATAGTGGGGCCGACCTGAACACAATGGGCCAAGCCGGCACTTTCCACAGTTATGGCACCGGTTGGGCCAATACCAGCAACACCCCTTTTCGTTTATACAAACACTACAATCACGAAGGAGGGATCTCCGCCCCCATGATCATCCACTGGCCTACCACCATGAAACGCCAGGGACAACTGGATCGACAACCTGCCCATGTGATCGATCTTAGTGCCACCCTGCTCGAAGTAGGGCAGGCAAAGTATCCCAAAACATGGCAAGGCAAAAGCATCATCCCGCTGGCAGGCACCAGCCTGATGCCACTTATCAAAGGAGAAACCCTGAAAAAGCGTCCGATCTATTTTGAACACGAAGGCAATCGCGCCCTGCGCTTGGGGAAATGGAAAATCGTATGGACCAACTTCACCAAAAAGTGGGAATTATACGACATCGAAAACGATCGCTCCGAAATGAACAATCTGGCCGCAAAGTATCCCGACAAAGTAAAGCAAATGGACCAAGTCTGGAACGACTGGGCAGAACGATCCTTCGTCGAAAAAGAAAAAGTAGCCCAACCCGCAAAAGGGATGCCTAAGATTTATTACTTGGAAGACGCTTCCAGTAATCTGCAGCCGAAGTGAAACCCCTGGAAAATTTGCGCTAACGGCTAAACATCAACTGCCCCAATTTCTAATCACCTCTAGAAAATCCTCTAGATACCTCTCAGCCTTCACCTCACCCACTCCGCGAATATTCAAACCTTGCTCGACGGTTTTGGGGCGCAGGCGGGTGAAAAACTCCAGGGTCTGATTCGAAAGAACCACGTAGGGAGGAACATTGCCTGCTGCCACAGCCAACTCAGCACGTTTTTTCTGCAATTTCTGGTACAATTTTTCATCAAAGTTCAACTCGCCCAAATGCACCCCACTGGCAGTGCCCGCCTCCTCCTTCACTCTAGCAGCCCCACCTGATCTCGCCGAAGCTCCCCCTGCCCCGGATGCTGGGTCAGTTGGCCAATTCAACCGTAAATCCTCCTGCCTGTCTTTGCCGCGCATAAACGCATCGCCCCGCCGGGTCAGGGTAGTCAGCGGATACTGATCACGTCTCTCCGTTTTGACAAAACCCACTCGCTCCAACTCTTTTAACAGCGCATTGACATAAGCCGTGCCCTGTTTTTTTAAAATACCGTAAGTGGTCAGCTGATCGAGGCGCGCACTGATCACTCCCTGCGAGCGACTGCCGGTCAACATCGCCACAATCTTGCCCTTGCCAAAACGCCCCTCCCAGTCACCTCCCTTCCCTCCTCGAGACATTCGCGCCACACCGCTCAATAATTTGCGTGCATTCAAAAGTTCACCTTCATCCCCCGCCCACTGATCTCCCACACTTTCATCCGCAAAACCTCCGCACTGATCACAAGTGCCACAAGGCTGCGACTCTTTCTCCCCAAAGTATTTCAAAATCCACTGCTGGCGGCATTCACTGGCATAGGAAAAACTCACCATACCATCGAGCTTGGCACGATCCCGCCGCTCTTTTTCGATCAAAGCCTCGCGGTCAATATCGAGATCATCCGCCGCCACCTCCGGACGCAACAAACGAGTCCCTTTGGCCCGACTGCCCGACACATCATAACGCTGGATATAACCCGCTCTGACCAATGTTGACAAAGCCGATCCCACCCCCATGTCATTTTTAGCTCCCAGAGCCTGGGACATCTCCTTGATCGTCATGACCAATTCCCCCTGTTCACCGGCAAAACGCTGCAGCAGCAAATACAAGTCATGGATCAAAGTGTAACCAGGATTATTTCCTTCGATGAAAAACTCCTGCGTGCGTGTATCCGCATAATTGAACAAAAGCTCACACACCGCGCGTTCACCGTCACGCCCAGCACGCCCCGCCTCCTGATAATAGGCCTCAATGCTACCTGGCAGTTCATAGTGAACCACAAAACGCACATCCGAGCGATCAATGCCCATACCAAAAGCATTGGTCGCCACCACCACATCACAGCCCCCACTTATAAATTCATTCTGCGCGTGCTCGCGTGCCTTGTCCTCCATGCCTCCATGATAAGCGATCACTTTGACCCCCAGCGACTCCAGTGACGCGCAAACCTCCTCGACCTTCTTACGGGTCGCACAATACACGATGCCCGTGCCCTGTTCATTCACCACCGATTGCAGTCGTGCGTATTTCTCCTTATTGCCCGAACACTGACTCACCCGCAGGCTCAAATTCGGACGCTCAAAACCGCTGATCGAAACCGCCGGATCCTTCAACTTGAGGTGCTCCAGGATATCCTTGCGCACCTCCGGAGTAGCGGTCGCCGTAAAAGCCGCCGTTTGCGGATGCCCTAGTTTTTCCAGTGCATATTTCAGGCGCAAATAATCCGGCCGGAAATCATGTCCCCAGGCCGACAGACAATGCGCCTCATCCACCGCAAACAGCGCAATGTGCACCTGTTGCAAAGCACTGACAAAATTATCGCTGCGGAACCTCTCCGGTGCCACATACACCAACTTATACTCCCCCTCCCTCATCCTCCGGATGCGGTCACGCTGCTCGGCAGGCGATAAAGTGCTGTTGATCATCGTCACCGCCACCCCCTTTTTCATCAACCCATCCACTTGGTCCTTCATCAGTGCGATCAGAGGACTCACCACAATGGTGAGGCCATCCATCACCAGAGCAGGCAATTGATAACACAAAGACTTGCCCCCGCCTGTCGGCATCACCACCAGTGAATCCCGCCCGCTGAGAATCGCCGAGACCACCTGCTCCTGCCCATCGAGGAACTCGCGAAAGCCAAAATGCTTCTCCAAAGCTTCACAAGGATCGTGCGTCACCGTGTTTAAAGCGGTGCCAGACTGTTGTTCATTCGCCACAACTCATCCTGCCCGAAAAAAATGTCCACCGCAAGCCACAAGACACTTTGCTCGCAGCATATCACCTCCTCTTCTTCGGAGCCGGCCCCGCATCACTGATCGCGGCATAGGCCTCCGATGCCTCGGTCAATACTTTCAGCCATTGCTGCCGTTTCTGGGTAGGAGTGTTTTTTTCTTTGACGACTTTTGCCGCCTGAACCACCACATTGCCCAATTCCGCCAATACCATCGTTTTTGAAGCCATATTACCGGCTTATCATTTCAGCAAACCCAAGTCAAGGAAATCAACGCCCCAGGCTCAAAACCCTGTGCTGCGAACACTCACTTCCTCGACATGCCCGGTGGCAAATACCTTTTGGTAACCGGATCAATCGTCCCCACCCCATTGGAACTCGGCATGGCTTTCACCTCACCTGGCGGAGGCAACAAAGACTCATGCTTCAAAATAAGCTTCTCAATTTTTTTGTAAGGGAGCTGTCCCACAAAACGATCCACCTGCTTGCCCCCATAGAGTATCCTGACGTCGGGAATCGAACTGACCCCCGCTTGTTGAGCCAACTCCCCGTCTGAATCCACGTTCACTTTCAGCACAACCACCTTGTCTCCATGCTCTCTCACCAATTTTTCCAAATCCGGAGCCAGACGTTTGCAAGGGCCACACCAATCCGCGTAATAATCCACCAATACCAACACATCCTTTCGCTGCGAAGCCTTGGCAAACGACGCTTGATTCACATGCATCGGTGCAGACGAGGCGATCCGGCGCTTGCTTTTTCCTGCCGCAGCACTTGGTGACTGTTTTTTCTTCTCTGCTGCCCGCTCCCGTGCCTTCTCCACGCCCTGACTGAAGCCCTGATCAAAATCTTGTTTCAATTCCGCCATCGTAGGCAAGCCCAGTTTCTCTCGATTCAGATACACCACCCCACCAACAGCCCCCAACAACAATAGGCCGACAACCGCCAGCACCAGCATGACCATTACTCCCTTCATGCACCCTCCCATGCAACTCTTCCCACCTGCTTTAGACGATTTAACCTCAATTTTTGAATACGAATCAGACATATCCTCAATTTATCCTATCCCCATATGAACGCAATCCATTACTCTATTGCCCAACACGGCCGCGAGATCGAGCCTATTCAATTGCTCAAGAAACGCTTTGCCGCTATCCTTACCCAACTACCACAAACCGCACCATGCATCCTCTCACATTCAAACATTCCCCCCCTGTTTTAATCTCTTGGCGATTGTTTATGATCACCCTTGCCACTATTTCCACCATTGCCATTTGCCAGCCTTCTGCTCAAACGGCAGAAAAATCCCGCACCTGGACTAGCAACGAAGGCAAGGAAATCAAGGGCAGCATCGTCTCTTTCGAAAACGATGAGCTCACTTTAAAAACCAGTCGGGGCAACTTCAAGTTTCCCCTTTCGCGGCTGAGCAAAGAAGATCAAAAATATGTCAATGAGTGGAAATCCAAAACTACTCCATCTTCACCCAACGGCAAAAGTGCAAATAGCGGCAAAGGTTCGATTGGAAATTTTGACGATCTTAAATTGGGCGAATGGCCCAAATCTGTCTCCGCCGAATTCGAGCTCGATCAAATCCAGGTCGTCAAAGAAGATAAATCCGGAGAATACATCTACCGCAGCCCGCACTTTGAATTTCAAAGCAACGTGCGCTTGTCAAAAAGCGTGGTGCGGGAGTTTTCACGAATTTTTGAAGCCACCTACGAATTGACAAATGCCCTCCCTGTTGGACTCAATGCCCAACCTTCAAGCGAGGGGTATTATCTAACCCGGCTCTACGAACTGAAAGAACAATATTTTTCCAATGGTGGTATGCCAGGAAGCCTAGGAATGTTTGTTTTCAGAGGCGATAAAGGCATGATCCACATACCTCTAGGCAATCTGGGAGTAAAAAATACCGGCACGCGTTTTATCGTCGATACCAGTAAGCGCAGCAATACCCTCACCCACGAGATCACCCATCAGGTGATGATGCGCTGGTTGCCTCTCATGCCGATCTGGATGGCCGAAGGATTTGCTGAAGTCACCTCCTCCCAAATCTACAGCAAAGGACGCTTCCGGCTCACCGATACAGGGCGCGCGGTCAAAGATGCGATCACTCGCTACCGCGCCTCACAGCGTGACTTTTCCATGCTGAACATCAAAAGCTTGATGACCATGTCTGACCAGAGCTGGAACTCGACCGCATCCCCGCGTGAAGCCGGACGGAACTACTCTTCAGCCAACTTGTTGCTCTACTATTTCCTCAGGATCGATGGTGATGGCAAGGGCGAACGCCTAGTGGATTATCTCAAGGCGGTGGTAGCAGGAACGGACAAACAAGAAGCCTCCGTCGAGATCCTTTTAGCCGGACGCAGCTACGAACAATTGCAGCAAGAAGTCGCCGAAGGCTGGCGCAGCGAAGGGCTCAAGCTCACCTTTCAATAATCACTCGTTTATCTCCTATGAAACCAGCACCAGCTCCCAATCCGGTCAAGGTCCACTCCCCCGCGGTGTCCTTGTGCCTCTTGATCTCTTTGTTCACTTTCTTTTTTACATGTTCCTTATCCGCTCAAGAAGATCGCTACTGGACCACCAAAGACGGCATCAAACACCGCGGCAGTCTCATGTTCATGTCCACAAAAAACGTGACGATCAAAGGCCCTGCCGGAATGATCTCACTGCCACTCAGCAAACTCAGCGACGAAGATTTGCTTTTCATCAAGCGCAGCAAATCCAATAGCAAAAAACTGCAAAATCCCGGAATCCCGATGAGCAAATTGCCGCCAGGCTTCAGCCGCGGCAAAGTCCCCCCATCCTCTAAGCCCGTCATGCCCACCTCGCTCAAGCCACCCAGCAGCCCTCTACGCCCCTCCTCCTCACCAGCAAGCTCGTCAAAATGGCCAACAAAAGTCAAAACCACCTTCTCCCCCGCCGATATCCAAACTGTCAGCGAAAACAAAAAAGAGGGTTACATCTACCGCAGCCCGCACTTCGAATTCCGCAGTCCCTTCCGACTGCCGCATCGGGCAGTACGCGAGTTTTCGCTGATATTTGAATCCACCTACGACCTTGCCAATGCCATGCCCATCGGCTTGCAAGCCAAACCCGGCGGCAACGGTTATTACATCACCGAACTCTATTCCACCAATGAGGACTATTTCAACGCAGGCGGCCCCAGTGGCAGTGCCGGTGCCTTTTTTCCCCTTTTAGGGAAAATCCTGGTCCCCTTACCCAGCCTAGGAGTCGTACGCTCACAAAATAATGTCAAAGTGATTCGCGGCGCGGCAGGCAATACCCTCATCCACGAGGTCACCCACCAGGTGATGATGCGCTGGTTGCCGCTCATCCCTATTTGGATGGGAGAAGGTTTTGCCGAAGTCACTTCGGCCATGCCTTACGAGGCCGGTCTGTTCCGTCTTTCACGCATGTCCAAGTCCGTGCGCGAAAGCACCGGCAGTGGCCCCGGTGCGGGCCGTTCATTTAAAATGGTGCCCGTGCTGCAATTGATGAGTATGTCCCCACAGTCGTGGAGCGCCGCC
>JAJRVS010000046.1 GCA_024277195.1 Verrucomicrobiota bacterium
GTGGTGATGTCCACCGCTGCCGCGGCTTTACACGGCAAGGTCGATCCCAGCGAACTCAATTCAGTCAGCGACATCGCTCGCGCCTTGGAACCGCTGTTTGGTTCCTCCGCAAAGTACGTCTTTGCCTGCGGTATTTTTGCCGGTGGTTTTGGAGCGTTCATGGTCAACGCCATGATCGGCGGCAACATGCTCTCCGATGGTTTTGGCAAGGGCGCCACTATCAACGACAAAGGAGCACGCAACGGCACCGTGCTCGCCCTGTTTGTTGGCATGGCGATTGCCATCGGCTCCATCCTCATGGAGTTCCCCGTAGTCAATGTCATCACCGTCGCCCAGGCCTCTACCGTGCTCGGCCTGCCCGCACTGGCTGCCGCCCTGGTTTACCTCGCCACCCGTCCCGACCTCACCGGCGAACGCAAAGTTCCCAAATGGATGATCATCATGGGTTCGGTCGGCTTCCTGCTTTCCCTGCTGCTCACCCTGCGCACCATCGTCAAGGTCTATGTCAAGCTGACGGCAGAATAAAACCACTCCCGTCACTCGTTATCACCATCCTGAGCACGAATCCATTCAATTCCCTCGGGAATGGCCACCTCGATCATTGATTGATAGTGCCCTCCTTTGGCAACGGTTCTGAAAGTCAGTTCGGATTTTGATGGCATTTTTTCAAGCAGAGCCCGTGCGCCATCAATAGAGGCCATTTGGTCATCCTTGGCAAAAAACACAAACAAAGGCCGAATCAACTCGGCAGCATGGGTCTTTGGGGAGCTGCGTTTGATGAAATACTTAATCCCCGGCAATGCCATGTCGACAAAAGGCTGCTCGGTTAGTTCTTTGAACCGTTCCTCCAAATCAGCAGCCGGAGCATAAGCCAGACTGCCCGCCAAACGAGGTTCATGCTCCGCCATCAGTAAAGAAAGTGTGGCTGCCGAACTATGACCCGCTGAGTAAATCCGCCCTCTGTCCACCATTGCTAAACGAGCTAATACAAACTCCAAAGCATTACGCCCGTTTATGACCCCGGCAGATGCAGCTTTAAACTGCAAATATGCCCGCTTCATTTCATCCGCCTCCGCCTCTTCCCCCTGCACCGTTTCATCCGACTCGCCGTCTATCGAATACATCACCACGGCCATGCCTGCTTCGGCATAAGGCAGGGACTCATCGTGATAAGTCTGATCATTCAAAGGATCCAGATTGACACCACTCAACAAGTTGGTCCCCGCTGGAGCCGTTAACACACATGCCAAACTCGCATCCGGATGATCTCCTGGTGGCATATACACACGCAGGCTCATTGCCGCTCCGGGCCCACTTCCAGTCAAAGAAAACTGCATCACCTTTACTTTTGAACCCGCAATACTTTGCCACTCCGGCAATGCAGGAAAAGTCGGCACCACCGTTTCACTGATTGCAAAAAGAGATTGCGCCTCGACATCCTTTTTATGACTTACCTTACCCGCCAACGATCCCGCAAAAAACAAACTAAGAACAATCGCCGCCCAAACAGCCAGCACAATATAACCTATGATGAGGCCTGCAATCGCCAGCCCCTGCCCGCCCAGCCTACCCGCAGATGCCTTGATATTAGCCAGTGCCAAATGCCCGCAAATCACTGCACCGGCAGCAAAAAATCCTCCACACGCCCCCAGCAAACTCAAGACCAGACTCCAAATTGCCAAAGCACTGGTTTTTGGAGCTGGCGCGTATCTTTGCCTCTGTTCCACGCTCATGTCAAAAATGATAACTTTTCAATTCTGAAAAATTCACTCGGTTATACCGCCTCCCCCTCATCGGCCATTACGATGACCGTAATACAAAGCTTTGGATTTTTTCTTCTTTGAGGAAGTTTCAACTTGAACAGGCTCAGCCGCGACAGGCCCGGGGTATGACAAACCCGCGTGAAGATAGAGAATTCTGCGCAATTCCTCAATTGCCTCGGCATGTCCGGTGAGCCCGGTGTGCTTGGCATTGATCACTTTCTCAGAAACCGCCCCATCCAGATGCGCGCTCGAATACGGCACCACCCCATCGCTGCTTTGCTCCAGCGGATCGTTGACTTTAGCTCGCCCGACGATCGAGTGGTATTTCACCCCGGCTTTCACCGGCTGATCAAGCACCGCCCTGAGCATAGGATTATCAGGCTCCAGACTATTGATACTACTAGCTCCCCGATCTGCAATATGCCTGCCGTAATCCGTCAAGTCAGCAGAAAGCTCTTCCACTCGAAAAATTTCCCCACCGGTGAGAATTTCAATCGGAAATTTGATCAACTTCTTGATAATATTACCTATCGGATGAGTTGCGATCGAGCTGCCCCGATGGGGTGCTGCCACAAACACCGCACGAGTGATATCAGGATCAGCTTTGTAGATGAGTCGCTTTTTCGCCATCACCTTCTGGGTTTCGGTGAGCCCGTCTACCTCATCGATAGGCTTGGTGAAAATCGCTTTGGTAAAAGTATCCTCACTACTGCGAATTTGAGCATTGCTCAGAATTCCTCCCATACTGTGACCTATAATGATCATGTTTGTCATCTTAGAATTACGGTTTCCAGGATCATAAAATTCCTGGAATTTTTTCAACTGTTAACGCAA
>JAJRVS010000047.1 GCA_024277195.1 Verrucomicrobiota bacterium
AACCATGGTTGGCTTCATATTGAAATAAAACGTGCTTGAGCGTCCCGAGGATAAGGTTACCTCACCACCTTGAGAAAAAGACCGATGCTTGATGATATCACGCAAAGCATTCCAGTCGGCCGGGTCATAAGTCACCGATAGAGCATCTGCCATCATGGTTCCTTCGATTTTGATTGAAGTTGCGCGACACTATCAGAGAGGTTTTGTAAACAGCAAGACAGGATACACAAAATCCCCTGATTTTGTTGTTCTGGGGTGTTTTTATCATTCGTCCGTGTTCGTTTTCGGCAAGTTCAACGATAGATGCATTTAAGTTTGAACTTTATCAGGCAAAATTAGCGTCTCAAGTATCCTCAAACCTAATGCCTAGGAAATCCCAAGTATGGCAGAGACGGGGAGATTCAGACGTTTACTACAGTTGCTAATTTCGGGTCAAATCTACCATTAGTATACCTTCGTAACGTACTCATGTGAATATCTGGTATTGAGTTAAATGCCCTTCACGTCTACTTTGCTTCAAGTTGAAAATCACAGGATTTTTGCATGCAAGAATTGAGTAAAGAATGGTTCGAATTAGAGGACCATCGGCGCCGACTCTTCTCTCGTGCAGTGTGGATTCCGGTTTATGGCACGATTTTCCCAATATTAAGGGGGGAGTACCCTGAAATTGGGCATATCGAGGAAACACTCGCCGTTGGCTCAGCAGTTATATTTGATGATAAACGTGAGAAAGCCGAAGAACTGGATTGGCACTACTGGCAACTAGACGACACAATGTCTTATCTCAAAGATGATGGGAGCTATGGCGGTGCAGATACATTTTATGAGGAGCCAGATGGGAACCTAGGTTTTAGACTGGTCCTCAGCCAATATCACAACTCTCTGCACCCGCGGCAGGTCAGCGTCCATCAAGATTTCGTGCTAGCTTACGGGCTACTCCAAGAGGGTGACGTCTGGCTTCGCCCAAGTGAAGGTTATGAAGAAGTAGTCCGGCAAACCACAAATGACGAGGGCGAGACGAGGTTTGTGGAGTTCAGGGCCGAGTACCTGAAGGACTATCTCGCGGCCAGAAAGGCTGGACTTCGTCTCTATTACTATCGTCAACGTCGAGCTATCCTAAAAGACAATCCGGGCTTCGGGTGGCCTGAGGATTATTCTTTAACCGATGATCAGCACAACCGATGCGAAGTCCGGTGCGATGAAATCGACTCGTCTGGTGATTTTCCTGGTGCCTCATGGGCGGTCTTCAAATCTTGGCGAACAGATGTTGATCCAGGAGCCGACGTTCCAGATTTCTCACACGAGGATGAGGACTCCACAGCCACGGAAACCACATCTGGGATCCGGGAAGGAGATGGTCCGCGATTTAGGATAATAGGTGAAATGTGGCGCGGAGAATGGATAGAGCCTGCTGAGAAGTCATTCCGCATTGGATGGTCAGAGCTTAAAGAGGTTCTCACCGTAACGCTCGACGGTGGTGGGGAAAAGGTGGATCTGGAAACGCTTAACCACGAGGAAGTAGGCAAATATTTGTGGTTTAAGCCTGACGTTGTGAATGTTTTGCTCTCACAGCGCGGTGGGAATCTTACATGGTACACTAAAGAAACTGGCGGTGTTTCCCCCTCACCTGATTCGTTGATACACTTCGGGGTCAATAGGCTCGGTCTGGTAAATGCTTACGCTTATGACATTGCGCGTCTACGACTCTGGGAGCGGCGGATATGGGTGGCACACAATTGCAGGCCTGACGGCGGTGTCTCTGAAGAACTAATGAAGGCACAAATGGAATGTGCTCCGGCAGGGTCGAAATCACCAGAATTTCTGATTCAAAACGCACTAGGATGGTTCGATCATGTTTTTTTGGATGTATTTAGGGTTCCATTATTGAGGGACCACGATGAAGTGGGTGCAGTTGTCGAGAAGATTCACCGATTTCGGGCGGTTGACGAAAATGGCCTACGATCACTCGCAAAGGATATAGTGAAAATCTCTATTGAGCGGATCAACAAGAAAAATCTAATCAGCGCGCTGGGCGAGAAAAAATCTAATCTCGGCACTCTCAAACTTCTTCAGACATTGCTTGCCAAGCATACAGACGATGATTACGCATATGCGCAGATGACACCGTTGTTTGGGGTGTATGACCTGCGCGGAGCTGATGCACACTTGTCCAGTTCTGACGTGGAGGAGTGTTATTCACGGCTTGGCGTCGATCGCAGCGGCCCTTATATTACCCAAGCTTGTGATCTAATGATGAGTGTTGCTGTGGCGTTTGGGATTACAGGTGATGAGCTTAAGAAGCATGCGCCCAGAAAAACTTAGTTGGAGCGCGTATTGAGGAATGGATCCTCGGGTCAAGCCCACTACTGTCCGGTTTAAGTTAGTGGACAAGTTGCATGATATTGATTCTACTTGGTTTCAAGCGTTTGAGCGCGTTTGAGGCACGAAATGGAGATTGATATCATGCGGCATGAGAATAGCGTATTTCATCAAATTACCA
>JAJRVS010000048.1 GCA_024277195.1 Verrucomicrobiota bacterium
CTGGTTTGATTTCCGTGACCTCAACCTTATAGCCTTGATCATTGGCAGGCTCCAGACCATTCAGGCGCTGATTGATATCGGCTTCGTAAGCTGCGAGAATGTGATCCGTCATGTGGGCGAGCCCTTTGGGACCGTAAACCTGGAGCGGCTCATCCCGTCCACAGACCCAAGGCGTGAATATCAAATCTGGATAACCGGTGGTATGATCCGAGTGCAAGTGAGTGAGAAAAGCCCGGGTTAATTGATGTGTAGCCAGTCCCGTCACTCCCAATTTCACCGCCGCCGCCGTGCGCCGCACTACCCCAGGACCGAAGTCCACAATGTAAGGCACATCATTGACCACAATTGCCAAGGAAGGCCCACACTTGTCTGGATCAGGCCCAGGGTTGCCGGTGCCGAGCAGAACGATCTGCGAGTAGCCTGTGCGCTTAATCTTCTTTGCGGGGGTTTTGGTTTTAACTGTGGGCTTTTTAGCAGGGCTTGTTTTTTTATTGGGGGTGCTCTTGCGTATGGTCTTTTTCTTTTTGATCGCAGGTTGAGACTTGTTCGGTTTTTTGCTAGCCGCCTTGACCTTATTGGGTGCAGGAGTGGAGGTTTTGCGTGCAGTGGATGTGCGTTTTTTTGCCATGGCTTTGATGGGGATCTTATCATAAGACTGGCAAAAACAGATGATTTATTATACTAGTTTTCAAATAGGGCCTTACTTGACCCACACAGATCATCCGTTAGGCTGCAAGCATGGCGGGCAAACGATCTTTAACGAATCTTCATTTGGATTCCATGTTACAAGGGCGTGACATGGATGAGCTGGAGCAGTTGTTGCGGCCAAAACTCGAGCCGCCGCCGCGACCATTGATGCCGATGGCAAAGGTGAACGAGCGAAGGGTGCAGCGGCTTTGGAAGGCGATTGATGTAGTTCCGCATCCGGACATTCTTGATCAGTGGACGAGCCGTAACCTGGATGCTTTTGATGGACATATTGAAAATTGTATTGGTTCGGTAAAAGTCCCTTTAGGTTTGGCTGGACCGTTAAGGGTCAACGGTCTTTTTGCCCAGGGAGATTACTCGGTTCCACTGGCGACATCGGAAGCTGCTTTGGTGGCGAGTTATCACCGGGGATGTTGTTTGATTTCTGCTGCCGGCGGTTGCACCTCCATGTTGCTTTATCAGGCATTGAATCGTTCCCCGGCTTTTGCCTTTGATTCGATTATCACTGCAGGGCGTTTTGTTGCCTGGGCGATGGAGTCTTTTGAGGAATTCCAGCAGATCGCTGATGGCACCACGGCACATGGCAAGTTGGTCGATGTCGGCACGACGGTGGAAGGGAATCATGTTTACCTTAATTTCGAATTCACCACCGGCGATGCCTCGGGTCAAAACATGGTGACGATTGCCACTCAAGCAATTTGTGATTACATCGCTGAGGAGTGTCCGGTCACTATTGGTCAACTTTATGTCGAGGGTAATCTGTCAGGGGATAAAAAAGCGAGCGCCCAGGCTTACACTTCGGTGCGTGGACGCAAGGTGTCAGCTGAAGTGATTCTTTCACCGGAACTTCTGCAAAAATTCTTGCGGGTGACGGCAAAACAAATGGCCGATTATTGGTGCATGTCAGCCATTGGAGGGGTGCTCAGTGGAACGATGGGGGTGCATGGTCATTTTGCCAATGGGTTGGCGGCTTTATACCTCGCTACAGGTCAGGATGCCGCTTGTGTGGCGGAGTCTGCCATAGGGGTGACACGATTTGAAGTGACGGATGACGGGAGTCTTTATGCTTCAGTAAGCCTGCCGAGTATTATGGTCGGAACGGTGGGAGGTGGCACCAGTTTACCTAGCCAGAGGGCAGCTCTTGAATTGTTGGGGCTTCATGGAAATGGGCATAGCGGGGCTCTTGCCGAAGTTTGCGCGGGTTTGCTGTTGGGTGGTGAATTGTCGATCATTGCTGCGCTGGCAAGTGGTGATTTTACTAGGGCGCATCACAAGCTGGCACGCTGAACATTGTTTCAATCAATGTTTTGGAAAATAAAAACGATTTAACAGTAGTGCCGAATTTGTCTATAAGCTCATCCATGCGGTGGTGGATATACCAAAAAGAGAGATTCCCTTTGTTTCAACATGGGCCTTTGGTGGCGGCTTTCAGTTCTTGTGCCGTCGCTTATTCTTCGATGCTTATCGGAACGCCGCCGGTTTGGCAGGCCTTTGCGGTGGCTTTTATCACTTGCCTGTTATTTTTCCTCCAGCTTCGCATTGCGGATGAATTCAAGGATGCAGAGGAAGACGCCAACTATCGCCCCTATCGCCCTGTGCCTCGCGGTCTGGTGAGCTTGAGGGAACTGGGAGTGGTGTTTGTGGGGGCTGCAGCGATCCAGTTGTTGTTAGCCCTGTTATACGCTCCCGTTCTGGTGATCGTCTTGTTGATTGCCTGGGTATATCTGGCTTTGATGAGTGTTGAGTTTTTTGTTCGCGACTGGTTGATCAAACGTCCGATCACCTACTTGTGGACTCATATGCTGATCATGCCGATTGTGGATTTTTACGCCACGGCTTGCCATTGGGTTCCTAGTGGTCAAAAACCATGGCTGGGTCTGGGCTTCTTTTTGGCTGCGAGTTTTTGTAATGGTCTGGTGATCGAGATCGGACGAAAGCTACGACAAGCCGATGGCGAAGAAGAGGGAGTGCCGACTTACAGCAAACTGTGGGGTTTGCAGTCGGCTGCCTGGGTGTGGTTGGCTTGCATGGGTGCCACAGCTGCTTTTGCCGTGATGGCGGCGAACTTGATTGGTTTTGTTCTACCCGTGGCGGCAGCACTTTTTGTGGTGATTCTATGGGCTTTGATCAGTGTGCTGAAGGCAAAACAAACGGCAGCCAAAACTTTTGAATTGATCTCGGGAACCTGGACGCTCACCTTGTATTTGAGTTTAGGGATTATCCCTTTTGTTATGCGTTGATATGATTATTCACCCCAATACCAAGGAACATCGTTTCCAACTGGGCGGCAAAGCCGGTGCGCTTGCCAAGTTAGCGGAGGGTGGATTTAATATCCCTGCATGGTTCGCGGTTACAGCTGATGGGGCCTTGAATAAAAAACAGCTGACTAAGTATGTTAATCAGCTAGGAGGAAAATACTTTGCGGTGCGTTCTTCGGCTCGAGATGAAGATGGACTGGAGCATTCTTTTGCCGGTCAGTATGATACCTTTCTTTTTGTTGAGGTTGATTGGGTAGAAGAAAAAATTCGTCAAGTGTGGGCTAGCCATAAAAGCGATCATTTGGAAGTTTATCAAGAGACAAAAAACATCAAATCCAAGCAGCGCCCGACGGCATTGGTTCAGCGGATGATCGATGCTGAAGTGAGCGGGGTGGCCTTCAGCGTAGATCCAGTGACGGGTAGACGGGCGAATGCCATGATCTCGGCACTATGGGGAATGGGCAGTGCGGTTGTCTCTGGTGAATGTGATGCCGATACCTGGCTAGTCGATCTACAGGAGGACGTAATTGAGCAATCCCTTGCTGACAAGATTGCTCACCACGAGTGCAGTTTGGAAAGTGTTGAAGGGGTTGTTTTAATCAAAACGGAAGAAAAAAAACGTCATGTCCCTTGTCTCGATAAGGAACAAGTGGTTGCTGTGGCGCGTTTAGCCCGACAATGTGAAAGTCATTTCGGGTGCCCTCAGGATATCGAATGGGCGATTGAGTCGGGGCAGCTGTATTTATTGCAAAGTCGTCCTATCACGACGCTCGCTCACACTCCAGACCCCGATGATCCTTTGACGGTTTGGGATAACAGTAATATTGCGGAAAGTTATTCAGGTATCACGTCTCCATTGACTTTTTCTTTTGCCGAAAGAATTTATGAACACGTCTATCGTGAGTTTTGCATTTTGCTTTCCGTGCCGCAGAAACGGGTAGCGGATAACGACGAGGTTTTTGGCCGGATGTTGGGGCACATTCAGGGGCATGTGTATTACAATCTGAACAGTTGGTATCATGTGCTCGCCATATTGCCCGGGTTTTCGGTCAACCGCTCGTTTATGGAGCAGATGATGGGGGTGAAAGAAGCGATGCCTGAAGAGGTGGTCGAGCAGATCCTGATGAAGACCCGAACCAATAAGATCAAGGATAGCTGGTCGTTATTGCGAACGGTGATGGGTTTGATCAATAATAATCGTAGTTTGCAAAAGCAAATGGATGCTTTTTATCTTCGGCTGAATACAGCTCTGGATTCGTTGGATAAACCGCTAGCCGAGATGAGCGGGCGTGAGTTGGTGGAACATTACCGTGAGCTGGAGTCACAGCTGTTAAAGCGCTGGGACGCGCCTTTGGTGAATGATTTTTTTGCCATGATCTATTTTGGGATTCTCAAATCCCTGTGCGAGAAATGGCTCGGAGATGGTTCTTTACAGAATAGTCTGTTGCTTGATGCGGGGGAAATTATCAGTGCGGAACCACCACGCCGAATCAGTGCGATGGCAAAAGAGGTAGCCAAGCATGACTCACTGACTCAGGTTTTGGCTAATGCTGAAATTACGGCCAAGGAAAAGCTGGTATTGGTGCAGCAATACGCAAATATATTTCAAGCTTACCAAGACTATCTGGTCGAATTCGGGGATCGCTGTCTGGAAGAGCTCAAATTGGAATCCCCAACGGTAGGTGATAACCCACAATCCCTACTGGTAGGGATCGGAGTGATGGCGAAACGATTTCGCCGACTAGAGGACGAAGCAAATGGGGGGTTAAGGGGCGAGAGCAATGCTGTGGAAATTCCGGCAGTGAATCTTGAAGGCCTATCGCCGTTAAAAAGAAGGGTTTTTGACTGGGTTCTTCATCAGACCAGAAACCGAGTGCGGGATCGGGAAAACCTGCGTTTTGAACGCACGCGGCTGTTTGGCCGGGTTCGTCAAATTGTGCTTGGTTTGGGGCGACGTCTGTTTGAGCAGAGGCGGATCGCTGATACAAAGGATGTGTTTTTTCTAACGATTTGTGAAGTCATGGCAGCTTACGAAAATAAGCAGCAGACTGGGCAGTTGGGCGTTTTGGCGGCATCACGAAGGCGGCAGCAATTGTCATATGCCAGTGTGCCACCAGATCGTTTTGAAACCCGGGGGCTGTTAGAACGGTACAGCTCGTTCACCTCGACTGCTGCGGTGAAAGACATTGCGGAGGATGTAGATCAATTGTCAGGAACCGGGGCTTGTCCAGGCATCATAAGCGGTAGAGTCAGGGTGGTGAGCGATCCGCGCAGGGCGATTTTGCAGGAGGGTGAAATTCTGGTGGCCCAGCAAACTGATCCTGGCTGGGTGGTGCTTTTTCCAGCTGCTAGCGGATTGTTAGTTGAACGCGGTTCGTTGTTATCACATTCGGCCATTGTTGCCCGCGAGTTGCAGTTGCCGTGCATCGTTTCGATTCCCCATGTCACCGCTGTTCTAAAAACGGGAGATTTAGTGGAAATGGATGGCAGCAAGGGCACGGTTCACATTTTGCAGCCATCGGAGGATGCGGAGACTAGCGAGTAAAAATCGAAACAGGGAAGCTTGAATGAAATCCGAAATTCAACAACATGCTGAGTTTAGCAAAGTGCGTTATGCCAATTGCTGGGAAGACGCGGATACTCTGATGGAGGCATTATCTCCACGAGGGCGGCATTGCATCAGTATCGGGTCGGCAGGCGATAATTCCTTTTCGTTGCTAGCGGAGGGGGCGGAAGCGGTCACCATTGTTGAAATGAATCCGGCACAGATCGCTTGCATCGGATTGCGGATGGCGGCGTATCAGTGTTTGCAGCACAAGGAGTTTTTGATTTTGTTGGGTGAGCTGGAAGGGGATCGCTTGTCATTATACGAAAAATGCCGTTCGACTTTGGATTCGAGCAGCCGTGTTTATTGGGATCATTTTCCTGATCAGATTGAGGTGGGTTTTGGACGTATAGGTAAGTTCGAATCCTACTTTGACCTCTTTCGTGACAAGCTCATGCCCTGGGTGCATTCGCGAACAAAGATTGAAAATTTGTTGTCATCAAAGTCGGCTGAGGATAGAGCTGATTTTTATCAAAAAACCTGGAATACCTGGCGGTGGCGTTGGCTGTTCAAGCTATTTTTTTCCCGTTTTGTGATGGGGCGTCTGGGGCGTGATCCGGCTTTTTTTAAATATGTGGAAGGCTCAGTGGCTGATCGGATTCTCGATCGCACCCGCCATGCTTTGATAGAATTGCAGCCTGCGCAGAATCCTTACCTGCGATGGATTCTCAATGGGCACTATGGGCAGGCGTTACCCCATGCTTTAAGGGCGGAAAATTTTGCAAGCATCAGAGAGAACATGGATAAAATCTCCATCGACGCCCGTCCTTTGGAAGAAGTTTTGACAAACTCCACGCAGAAATATGACGCTTTTAATTTGAGCGATATTTTTGAATACATGAGCGAAGAAAATACGGATATTTTACTTCGCCGTATTCATCAGAGTGGCGCAAGGGGTGCTCGCCTCGCTTATTGGAATATGTTGGCACCTCGCTCACGTCCAGGAAGTCTGGCGACAAAGCTGAGGCCTATGTCTAAGCTCAGTAATAAACTATTTTTGCAAGACAAGGCTTTTTTCTATTCTGCTTTCATCGTGGAAGAAGTCATTTGAACGTATGCCGGATTCCATCTCCATCGCCCTGGTTTTAACTTTGCTGGGTATTCTCTTCTGGCTGTCTTCCTTGGGAGTGAGATCCGGCAAGCTCTCTGCGGAGAGCGGGCGTAAAACAGTTCATATTGGCATGGGTTTGATTTGCCTGACTTTCCCTTGGGTTTTTGATTCCGCTTTGTCCGTTCAGTGTCTGGCGGCGATTGCGGTGTTAACATTGTTATTATTACGTTATTCAAAATTGAGGGCTTCGGTGGGCACGGCCTTATTCTCCGTTGAACGGCTTTCGATTGGCGAACTGCTCTTTCCTGTAGCGGTTGCCTGGCTATTCACTTTAAGTGCAGACAAGCCTCTGCTATATGTGATTCCCCTTTTGCTGCTGACTTTGGCGGATTCGGCAGGCGCCTTGGCGGGCAGCCGTTACGGCAGGTGTATTTATTCGACCGCCGCAGCTAATAAGAGCCTGGAAGGCTCGTGTGCTTTTTTTGTCACGGCATTTTTTTGCACCGCGATTCCGCTCCATTTTTTCTCACCGCTTAGCCTTTCTCATGTGCTTTTGCTCGCCATAACGGTTGCGTTGTTTATCACGGCCGTTGAGGGGGCTTGTGGGCATGGCACGGATAACGTATTGATCCCAATCGGCAGCTTTTTTCTATTGGATTATTATATGAATCTTGGCGGCAGCGCTATTTTGATTCGTTCAATAGCCCTGCTGGTTCTTTTGACTTTATTGCTCGTTACTCATCGGAAACATTCTTTGAATGGGGGAGCGTTGCTCACCACTTTGTTATTCGGTTTCTCGGCTTTTACATTGGGAGGTATTCCCTGCCTGTTGGCATCCTTGATCGTGCTGGGCAGACATATTCTGGTACAAAGCCGGATGGCAAAAAAACATATCGTTATTCACTCAGTGGATGTGATTGTTGCTATTGCCCTGGTTCCCTTGTCTTGGTTGACTTTGGGAAGGCAAGGGGTCATCGCCTATTCTGAGGCGCAATTCGGTTTTATAAGTGCTATGGCAATCACCCTCTATTTGTTGAATGCGGGAACCCAGAAACATCTCAAGTGGCGTCAGCCAAGTCTATGGATTGGGTTTCTTTTGTCCTTATTGGCTCTGGCTCCTGCTCTGATGCTGGACGTTGTCTGGATTCATTATTTACCTACTGTGCTGGCTGGTCCGCCGCTTGCGTGGATATATTTTCATTGGAAAGGGGATGGAGATGTGCCTGAGTTGAATCATTGGCTGAAACTCTGTTTGCTGGTGGGGATGGGTTCCTTGCTCACGATGTCTTTTGTTTTATCATGAAAATAATCACACCCGAATCCTCGCAATGCAACGCCCAACACAACGTGCTTTTCGCCCAAGGTGCCGGGTGTATTGCCCAGTGTGGCGATCTCAGTGCGGCCCTTTGGTTTGAAAATACGCCGAGCCATGAAGGGCGCTGTATTGCGACCATTGGGGAATGTGAGCTCGATGATTCTCGGCAAGCGATTGATTTTCTTGGTGACTGTTCGGATTACCTTCACGAAGAACACGGTTGCCGCACGGTAGTAGGCCCTATGAATGGCAATACCTGGTTGCGTCACCGTTTGATCCTGGATAACAATGGGCGAGCGCCTTTTATGCTGGAGCCGCTTGAGCCATCGTATTTCAGCCAATTGTTTGAAGCCGCAGGTTTTTCCATTCTTTCTCGTTATTCTTCTTCCGTGGTCGATTTGAATAAACCCACCTCAGGTTACGCAAATTTGCACAAGCGTTTGCAACAGCGGGGAGTGAGCTTGCGCACGATTGATTTTGAGAATTTTGAAAAAGATTTATCAGCTATTTTTCAGCTCAGCTTGTTGAGTTTCAGTAAGAATTTTTTATACACAGAACTACCGGAGGAAATTTTTGTGGGGAAATATCTTTCCGCCAAAGATCAGATTGATCCTGATTTAGTTTTGCTGGCCGAAGTGAACGGTGAATTGGTAGGGTATGTGTTCTGCCTGCCTGACTTGATTGCACAGCAATCAGGAAATACCCCGGCTTTGATAATAAAAACGCTGGCGAGTCATCCTGACAGAAAACTATCGGGTCTCGGGACTGTGCTGGTAGAGGAAGTGCAGCAGCGCGCCAAGGATAAGGGCTATGTTGAAGCGATTCACGCCTTGCAATACGAGAGCAATTCATCCTTGCGCATCAGTCAGCGTTTTGATGCTAAAGTGTTTCGGCGATACGCTTTGATGGCAAAATCCTATTGACCTGAATTTTATATCCTTATGAACCTTGTAAATCATCTTGCGGATCGAGCAAGCAGGCACCCCGAACGTATGGCGCTGATCGATGCGGTGAGGTCGGTGTCGTATGAAGAACTCTATGCTTATGTGTGTGGTGGATCCCAGGAGTTGAAGCGTCAGGGTTTTGTCCCAGGTGATACCGTGCTTATTTTGCAAAATGTGAGCATCCCGCTTTATGTGAGTTTGCTGGCTGCTTTTCATGCAGGGCTTACTGTCATGTTTATTGATCCGTCGGCGGGTAAGAACATGATTCGTAACAGTTTGGCTTTGCACCCGGTTGAGGGGTTTATCGCCGTAGCCAAGGCGCATTGGTTGAGAGTGACTATTCCTGAAATTGGTAAAATCAAAAAACCTTTCCATAGCACGGGATGGGTTCCATTTAGCAAAAAATGGAACCCTGATAAAGCGGATATTTTCGATCCGCTAGAGACTAAAGAGGATGCCCCGGCGTTGATCACGTTTACCAGTGGCAGCACAGGATTACCCAAAGCTGCCTGTCGCAGCCATGGGTTCTTGTTGGCTCAGCACCAGGCACTGGCGGAGGCTCTTGTATATCAGGAAGGCGAGGTTGATCTGGTCACGCTGCCTGTATTTACTTTGGCGAATCTTGCTTCGGGACTGACTTCTGTCATCGCCAATACGGATTTAGCCTATCCGGCACGAGCTGATTCGGAGGCGATCATGGATCAGTGTAATAAACATCGAGTTACTCGATGTGCTGCTTCGCCGGCATTTTTTGAAAAGCTTTACAGGGATGGGTTGTTACCGGATTTCAAATCTATTTACACTGGAGGAGCACCAGTACTTCCCAGCATGTTGGATGAGATTCAAAGAGCAAATCCGGAGATGAATGTGGTCACCGTTTTTGGTTCGACCGAGGCGGAACCGATTGCCGATATTGCATGGTCTGATGTGAGCGAGGAAGATCGTGGGAGGATGTTCGCGGGCGAGGGTTTGTTGGTGGGTCAGGCGGTCAGGGCGACCCAGCTGCGAATCATTCCCGATCAGTTCGGATCAGCCATTCCTGCTATGGACAAGGACGCCTTTGATGCGCTTGCGTTGCCCGAAGGCGAGGCGGGGGAAATGATCGTTACCGGAGATCATGTGTTAAAAGGTTACCTTAACGGCAAGGGAGATGATGAGAATAAGATCCAGGTTGAAGGTGAGGTTTGGCACCGAACTGGTGACGCCGCTTATCTGGATGCTAAAAACCAGATCTGGCTGCTCGGCCGCTGCCAGGCGGCGATTCGATTGCAGGGTGAATCTCCGA
>JAJRVS010000049.1 GCA_024277195.1 Verrucomicrobiota bacterium
TAAGAGGGGAAACTAAAAAGCCAAAGGGGTTTAACCTTTGGCTTTTTAGTTGCTGAGCTATTCTGCAGAGCAGCTATTGATCTATTCGTTTGACCACGCGACGGCGGTTTGCTTGGATGATCCTAGTCCGTCGATTCCAAGCTCAATCACATCACCGTCTTGGATCCACTGTTGAGGATCCATTCCCATGCCAACGCCGGGAGGGGTTCCAGTGGTGACGATGTCGCCAGGGGCGAGGGTCATGAATTGACTGAGGTAGCTGACGATAGTGGGAATATCAAATACCATGGTGCTGGTGCTGCCATCTTGTTTGGATTCTCCATTCACGGTCAGCCACATGCGCAGGTTGTTGATGTCTGAGATTTCGTCCTGAGTGGCGATGAAGGGGCCGAGCGGCGCAAAGGTGTCACAAGATTTTCCTTTGACCCACTGACCGGAGCGTTCGATTTGGAAAGCACGTTCGGAATAATCGTTGTGTAAGACATAACCGGCAACATGATCGATAGCATTTTCTTTTTCGACGTAAGAGGCCTTTTTGCCGATGACAAAGGCGAGTTCGACTTCCCAATCGGTTTTGGTTGCGTTTTTAGGAATGGTCAGGTTGTCGTTGGGGCCACAGAGGGCGGTGGTGGCTTTAAAGAAAATGATGGGTTCCGGAGGAACTTCTAATCCGGTTTCTTCGGCGTGGTCGCTGAAATTCAAACCAATGCAGACGATTTTTCCGGGGCGGGAAACCGGAGGGGCGAGACGCACGTCAGCCGCTAGGCGGGGCGCGGAGTCAGCATTGGCGTCGGCCCAGTCTTTCAAGCGGTCGAGATTGCTTGGATCGGCAAAAAAGGCTTCGTCAAAATCCTGACCAAAAGCTGAAGCGTCGATGCGGTGATCGCCATCGGCGTCGAGTTGAAGACCTGGTTTTTCCTGTCCGGCTTGTCCGTGGCGAATGAGTTTCATAAATGGTGGGTGTTGTGTTTTTAGAAAAAGTATCTGCGTGATAATGTAAGCAGAGGTCAGAGGGATATTCAAATGCGATCTATAGGGAGACGTCACGTTTCCACGGCAGGAAATCCTTTTGACCGAGCTGTTGGGCTTTGCTCTGCGCACGGCCCGAGGCGACCTCGATGATGAGGTTGAGCAATTGCTCGGCGAGGTTTTCGATGCTTGTCTCACCGCTGATGATGGGGCCGGCATCGAGGTCGATGATGTCCGGCATGCGCTGCGCGAGAGAGGTGTTGGTAGATATTTTGAGCACCGGGCAAATCGGATTGCCGGTGGGGGTGCCGAGGCCGGTGGAAAATACCATCATATTGGCGTGGGCACCGGCCATGGCGGTGGTGGATTCAACATCGCTGCCGGGAGTGCAGAGCAAGTTGAGACCAGTTTTGCTTGCCGTTTCCGGGTAGTCAAGTGCGTCCACGACTGGTGAGGTGCCGCCTTTTTTTGCTGCTCCGGCGGATTTGATGGCGTCGGTGGTGAGGCCATCACGGATATTGCCTGGGGAGGGGTTTTGATCAAATCCCGCACCGTCGGCCTCGGCGCGACTGGCGTAGGCAGACATCAGTTGAGCAAAGCGCTGGGCGGTTTTTTCATCGACGCAGCGGTCGAGTAGATTTTGTTCGACTCCACAGAGTTCGGGGAACTCGGAGAGAATGGAGCTGCCTCCAAGGGCAACTAACAGGTCGGAGACTTGACCGATCAATGGATTAGCCGAGATACCGGAAAATCCGTCTGACCCACCGCATTCGACACCCAGGGTGAGTTTTGCTAAGGGGGCAGGTCGGCGTTCGATCTGATTGGCTTCGACCAGTCCTGCAAAGGTTTCGCGCATCGCGGCACTGAGCATGGCTTGCTCCGAGGGCCATTGTTGTTGTTCAAAAATGAGCAGGGGTTTGTCGAGTTGCGGCGCGCGTTTGTCGAGTTCATCTTGCAGGATTTGGACCTGGGCGTGTTGGCAGCCAAGACTAAGCACGGTAGCTCCGGCAACATTGGGGTGGGTGATGTATCCCGCGAGCAAACCGCAGAGGGTTTGTGCATCGTTGCGGGTACCGCCGCAACCAAGCCCGTGAGTGAGAAACTGTACGCCGTCGATGTTGGGAAAAACAGGGGCAGCTTGAGCTGTGGATGATGAGTCCATTTCAGCCGACAACAAGGTCTCGCGATTGGCGCCGGAGCGATGCAGCTCGACGAGTTTTTGGGCGAAATTTTCGTAATGGTCGGCACGGGCGTAACCGAGGGTTTTATCAAAGGCCTCGCGCATGACCTCGATATTGCGATTTTCGCAGAAGACCAGTGGCACCACCAGCCAGTGATTGGCAGTGCCGACCGAACCGTCGCTGCGGTGGAAACCGTCGAAGCTGCGATCTTGCCAGGCAGAAATATCGGGGGCTGGCCAGGACTCACCGGAGGCACGGTGTTGATCTGCGGAGAAATGATCGGCGAGATGCACCAGATTGCCCTGGGTCAGGCGTCCGCCTTTGGCCACGGCTTGGGTGATTTTACCAACGGTCACGCCATATTGTATGGCGATGTCATCGACGGCAAAATCACGCATCGCCAGTTTGTGCTTGGCGGGAACGGCTTCGGTGATTTTTATCGAAGCGTCATTCAGGTAGACGCAGTCACCGATGGCCAGGTCAGTGAGGGCGACCGCGATATTGTCACGGGGATCGAGTTGCAGTGCGTTATTCATTTGGAAAGACTCTAAATACAGTCAAAAGCAAACAAGTGAAACTGCTAATTTACTTGCCAAAGCCGGTGGGCGGGGTTTTTAAAGGGGATGAGTTGTGATCTTTTTAATTTGGACGGGCGCGTGGCATTGGTCACGGGCGGTAGCAAAGGCTTGGGCAAGGCGATGGCACGGGGCTTCGCTGAGGCGGGCGCTGACGTGATGATCGCCAGCCGCTCGGCAGATGAACTCAAGGCCGCGGCGGCTGAAGTGGGGGACGGTCTTGATGTGAAGGTGGAATGGATGGTGACGGATATGGGGGATCGTGAGGCAAGTGACCAATTGGCGGCGGAAACGATTTCGCGTCTGGGGAAGGTGGATATCGTGGTCAATAATGCCGGATCGAATACGCCGCAGCCGATCGATCAGATCGTTGATGAAGACTGGGACCGGATTGTGGAGTTGAATTTGACCTCTTGCATGCGTCTTACCCGCGCGGTGGTTCCGGGCATGATTGAGCGTAAGTGGGGACGGGTGATTCATATTTCATCGGTATTGGGCCTGGGATCAAAACCGGCGAGGAATGTTTATTCCGCGACCAAGGCGGGTTTGATCGGGATGGCTAAAGCGAGTGCTTTGGATCTCGGGCCGCATAACATCACGGTGAACTGTATAGCACCCGGTCCGATTCTCACTGATTTGCCGATGAGTTTGCTGAATGATGCCGAGAAAAAAGAATTTTCTAATATGACGGCGTTGGATCGCTGGGGCACACCGAGGGAGTTGGCGGGACCGGCTTTGTTTTTGGCAAGTGAGGCAGGCAGTTATACTACTGGAACGACGATTTTGGTGGATGGCGGGGCGTATGCACGGGCCCTGTGAGGGAGGACGCGAACCGCGAAGCTCCGTGGTTGAAGCTATGGAGGTCAAGATGGGTGCGAATAAGATAAAGGGAGGTAGAAGTTGGGGAGGTTTGAATCGTCTTGCTAGTGGAAAGGTGTCGCATTAGGCTTGGGCTTGTTTGAGGGGATCTTGATTATGAAAAAGCTCAGTGTCAGTGTTATTTTTTTGGCAGCGTTTTTGGTGACAACTGTTTTTGCGGCGGTTACGGTGAAGACGAATAGAGGGGTGGTGTATGAAAATGCTGAAGTGACTTCGGTAGAGAAGGGGGCGGTGATGCTGAAACACAGCGGAGGGGTGGCCAAAGTTCCTTTGCGGGAATTGTCGAAGGAGGCGCGTCGATCACTTGGCGTGAAGCCTACTTTGGAAACGGCAAAAGGGGATTTTAATCAACAGCTCAAGGTTTTTAAAAAATCACTGTTTGATCTTGATGTGAGTTATGCCGGGCATCTGGGGGATTTGGAAAAAAAGGCGCAGACAGCAGGTTTGTTGGATCAGGTGTTGGAAGTGCGTAAGGAGTTGAAAGAGTTTCGCACGGAGGGGCGGGCAGAATACAAATACGATAAGCTTAAAAAAATGAGGGCGATTTATGAAGGGGAGCGGATGAAGCGCCGCAACCGGATCGTTGATGAGCTTAAAGTGGCTTTGGGGCAGTATCAGATTGAGCTGAAGGGGATTCAGAAAGCACTCACGATGGAAAACAAGGTTGATGAGGCGATCCTAGCAAAAAAGGAGGAGGAGCGGGTGGTGGCGATGTTGATGAACCGCAAACAGGCTTTGGATGATTTAGGCGTTTTTTCTGTAGCTGCAGTGGCACCGGTTGAAAAGTCTGACAAGGTCGCCATGGAGAAAGCGCGGGCTTCTTCCAGGAGTGGAGGGATAGCGTCAACAGTGATTGCTTCTGCAACTAAGGATAAACCTTTTGAAAATAGTCTGGCGATGAGGTTTGTGCCAGTGCCGATAACAGGCGGGGAGAGCGAAGGGGAAAATATTTTGTTCAGTATTTGGGAAACGCGAGTGGAGGATTATCAGGCTTTCATCAAAAAAAACCGGGGGAGAACTTGGGAGAAACCCGATTTCCCCCAGAAAGATGATCACCCTGTGGTGGAGGTGAAGTGGGCCGATGCGGAAGCCTTTTGTATCTGGTTGACCGCGAAAGAGCAGGCCGAGGGAATATTGGGCAGTAATCAAAAATATCGATTGCCCTCCGATCATGAATGGAGTTGTGCGGTGGGGATAGCGGAAAAGGAAGATGCGGAAATGAGTCCTTCTTTGAAAAAATTTAGAAACATGGAGGTCTATCCTTGGGGTGAGGGATTTCCACCTCCTGTCAAAGCTGGAAATTTTTACGGAGAAGAGTGTAAGAAAAACCCATTTCAAAATGGCCGGGTTCCGATTGCGGGATACAACGATGGTTTTGATCGCACTGCTCCGGCAGGGAGTTTTGAGAGCAATAAATTTGGTATTTATGATTTAGGTGGAAACGTTTCCGAGTGGTGTCAGGGTTGGTATGATACCACTAATAAAGTTAACAAGGTCAGACGCGGTGGGGCGTGGTATTTATCCAAAACTACGGATCTGATGTCGGCGTCTCGTGCGGGTGGCACACAAGGTTTTTCAACGCCGGGTTTGGGTTTTAGGATCGTGTTGGATATGGGGAGAGGCGACGAATAGAATAAGAGGTGGCCAAGGGATGGGAGGAAAAGGGGGGATGGCGTAAACTTATTAGAGTTTTGTATTTTTTTGCGTAGAGCATATGTTTCCAAAAAAGCATTTGCAGCGGCCCTTATGCTATTATTCTAGTTATGAGGACTTTGCCGAAACCTTTGCTTGGCTATTGCAACCGGCGGACTGTAGAGAAGTTGAAAAATCGACCAGGAGCTTATCGGAAGGTAAGAGCGGTGCAGGAAGCCATGAAGCGCAAAGCGAAAATGCTGAGGCTTGGCTGAACGTGAGACTGCAATCAAGAACACGGATTGCCAATCCATGCCACTGCCAACCCATGCCACGAGCCGCTGCTTTTCTGGGTAATCGTTGAGTTAAGCGCTAAGGTGCGCTTGGTGTTTTTATCATTGCACTTTGAGCTGGAAACTTTGTGAGTGGCTGTTGAACTCGGGGGCATACATGCACTGGATGTTGGCTATGCCGCTTTGGTAGCTGCCTTTGTGGAAAATACGCAGGCTGTATTCGAAGACGTAGGTGCCTTTGGGCAGGTAGTCGATGAAAAAATGGCTGGCGGTGTCGCGGGTGCTTTCGTAGTAGCCGAGGCCATCCTGGTATTTGTAACGTGACAGCACGTTGACGGGTTCGGTGCCGCTGCCGCGTTGGTCTTTGAGGTGCAGGTATTCCATGTCACGGTCGCTATGTAGCTCGAGCCGGACGAGCAGTTCGTCGCCGACTTGTAACGGGGTGTCCGCTTTGATGGCTTTGAGCACCGGGCCTTTGTCGCTGTTCTGTTTGATCCACAGGGTCTTTTTCAGGGTGAGTGGAGTGCCTTCATGTGGGGTGATTTTTTCGATGCTTTCGAGATACTGCCAGTGCAAACTGCCCCAGGCGACGCCGTCGTCTTTTTTGCTGATTTTGACTTTGCCTTGCTGTGCTTGGATTTCACCTTTGCCAAAACGTTGTTGGTAGAAGCCTGTGCCCGCTTCGACTTTTTGTGGGGTGATGGTTTTTTCAGCGAGAGAGACTTCGACCAATTCATCGGAGGCGAGCAGGTCAGTGCCGCGCAGCAGCAGCGCGTAGATGGCGTCGGCGGTGGCTTTGGTGGTTTTCCAGTCCTGGGTTTGTTTTTGTTTTAACAACCAGACTTTCAGATCCTCAACCGCGGCCTTGTCCTTGGCGACTTCGTCGAAGGCTTCGATCATCATTGCCTGGGTTTCGATCGGGGCGCGGTACCACCAGTAGTTGAACTCGGTGTCGCGCCAGAACATGCCGAGCTCCTCGTCGTTGACCGCGCGTTCTTTCAGCGAAACCATGATGTCTTTTGAAGTTTGCGGGAAGATGCCAAAACGTTGCAGGGCGATGGCGAGGTGGGCCTGGTTTTGGCGGTTGCTGAGTTTGGGCCAGTATTTTTTTGCCTGACCGTGGAAGTAAGTCAGAGCTTTTTGATGTTGGGCTGCGATCTTTTGATCGTTGAGGAAAAAGCTGCGGCCATAGAGATAATAACAGATCGTCGGGCTGAGATGATTTTCGTCAGGGTGACCGTCGGCGAGTATTTGCCGGTAACTTTTATCAATCCAGGCATCGAGTGCTTTGAGTGATTTGATCACCGGGGTGACGTCGATGTCTTTCACCCCGAGGTGGCGCAGGCGACCGAAGCCGGTGCTGATGTAGAGGGAGATGAACTCATTGCCGCGCCCGCCGGGGAACCATGGCCACAAGCCGTTGTTCTCTTGTTGCTGGGAGAGTTGGTGTAGGGCTCGTTTCAGCTCGGAGCGAGTGCGGTTTTTATCGAACAGGATACCGACGTTTTTCCGCGCTTCGCTTTCTTGGTTAGACTGGCGCAGCCATGGGGTTTCTTCGAGCATGACTTGTTTGAGATCCTGATTTTTCTCCAAGGGGGAATCCAGAGCGTCTGTTCCTTGCCATTGTTTGAAAATACGCTCGATCTTGGCATCGGAGGTGACCAGGTGTTGGGCGAGGCTATTGGCGTAATAACGATTAAAAATCTGCTCGGAACACTGATGGGGAAATTCCATCAGGTAGGGCAGCGCCATGACGGCATACCATGAAGGATTGGATACCATTTGCACGGTCAGGCTCTGGTGTTGCAGTGTGTTGGAATCGGCGGACTTGAGCAGTTTTCCAAACTCGAAAGTTTTTTCCCCTTTGCCGCGAATCGGCAAAGGCAGGGATTCAGTGACAAGAATGCGGCGTGGTAGAACGGGCAGGAATCCTTCTTCGCCGTCGGAGAGTTTGCCAGTGGAGGCGACGGCTTTGTAGATGAGAAAACCTTGGCCATCCGGCACCTGTAGTTTCCACGAGTAGCTGCGGGACTCTTTGGCGGGGATTTCGAAATCCAGTTCGGGTTGTTGGTTGCCGAGTGCTTGATCCGCCGGGTTCAGCGTGCGTGCATCGGAGAGGCTGAGGCGGACTTTGCCTTTCATGGTCTGCTCGGATTGGTTGCTGAGTTTGACGCTGAATTCCAGAGTATCGCCTTCGCGCAGGAAGCGTGGAGGGTTGGGTTGCAGCATCAGGTCTTTGGCAGTGATCACCGAGTCGGTGAGGAAACCACTGCGCAGTTGTTGGTCGTGGGCAAAAGCGAAGAACTTCCATGAGGTGAGCGCTTCAGGCATGGTGAAGTCGAGTTTGACCGAGCCGTCTTTTAGGGAGGTGAGGTGGGGTAAGAAAAAGGCGGTTTCGTTGAGGTTGGTGCGCGCGGAGACTTGGTCGAGATTGAGCTTGGGAGCAGGGGAGCTGTCAGCTGCTGATCCTCCGCCATCATCATCAGCAAAAGAGTCTGCGGCGACTTTTTCGGCTAATGGGGCTGCAGCAATTCCATAGCTGGCAACCTCAGCACCGTCGTCAAAACCACCCCCGCCAGCAGTCATCCTCATCCGGCTTTTTCGCAGTGATCGAGGCGAGCGGTTCATGCGGGTTATTTCATTGGGAAAGTGTCGGTATCGAAGTGTGCCGTTCAGTAACCCTAGCCGCCAGTTACCGTGAATGTGATTCATTGGATTGAGGCGGTTTTGAAACTGGACGTTGAGGTTGTGTTGATCCTGATAGAAAACACTGAGCCCTTGCATCCAATGATGCGGTAAATAAGCGTCGAGGGATTGATCATAAAGGGTGGCGACCATTTCGCTCAATTCGCCAGCCTTCTTTTGCGCGTCCGGACCGCTGATGATGACGGACCATTTTTCCTGTGATCCGGGTTCCAGCTTGGATCGATGGCGTTGCCATTTGATGGTGAGATTTTTGTTTGACCAAGGCACGGAGATTTTGCGGTGTTCGGTATAAGCACGGTTGTCGCGCACCATGGTGACAAAACAATGAAATCCACCGCGGTGTTCTTCGCCGATTTTTTGTTTGATCAGGCTCTGACTTTCTCCGGCAGTGGTCCAGTAGCGTTGAATAGCTTTGCCTCGGTGAAAGATTTCGACCAAGGCCTGCGCTTGATCGTAGCCGCTCCCCCACAGTCCGGTGAAGGTGTCGCCGGGTTGCAAACTCCATTTCGGCGAGGCGACTTGGAAGGGGATTTTGATCGAGAGTTTTTTTGCTTGAGCATCAAAGACCCTGATAGGGAATTGGGCTTGGATTTTTTTGCCAAAGCTGTCGGTGCTTTCGAGAATAGCGCGGTAGATGCCGCCTTGCAGGTTAAGGCTGACCGTGCCCTTGCCTTCCTTGTCAGTTACAAAAGGGAGCTCCGCTAACAACTTGCCATTTTTCCACGAGTCGGGATTGGCAGGATCGGGCTGAGGGGGACCCGCTTGTTGCCAGCGGTTGGAATGCGAAGTGAGTCGGGCGCGCTGGACTTTGTCGGGTTGTTCCAGTGGGTAAATTTTGATCAGACCTTTGGCAGCACGTGGGGCATCGTCGAGGGAGCTGGTATTCACTGAGATCTCGACCGCTTTGTCTGTCACCTGCCATTGCTCGGCAAAGAGCGAGGCTTTGAGGGTGGTGAATCCAAGTTTGACGCTGCGCTGGTCAGAGCGGGTTTCTCCTGCATTATCCGTGACATCGGCATAAATCGTGAATTGAAAAGTGGCTTCGTCTTCTTCGCTCACTCCAGGCGCAGGTTTGGCAGTGAAAGGGATGTCAAAGCTGCCGTCCTTGTTGCTGGTGGTGATGCCGTGAGCGATCTCTTGATTTCCGCTTTGCGGCTGGCGCCACCAGAAACACCATCCCCACCAGCTAGGGTAGTGAACTTGGCGCATGATCCGATAGCTGATTCTTGCGCCGTCGATGGCGGCGCCGGTATAGGCAGTGGCTTTGCCGCTGACCGTGACTTTTTCTCCGAGCTTGGCAGGTTTGTTTGGACTGGCGAGATCGACTTTGAACTTGGGGCGTTTGTATTCTTCCACGATGACCGCGGTGGATCCCGCAGGGTTTTGACTGAGCAGAGTCATACGTCCCATCAGTCGATCACGAGGAGCGGTGAAGCTGCCAGAGAAAGAGCCGAAGGCATTACTGGTATGGGTTTGCTTGGCAATCTCTTTGTCGTTCACATCTCGAAAAATCACCGTGACTTTTTGTTGTTTGAGCGTGTGGTAGTCGTTTTTCTTTTGGTCAAAATATACACTGAGGCCTTTGTATTGAATGGTCTGGCCGGGGCGATAAAGGGCGCGGTCGGTGAAAAAGTAGGTTCGCTCCTGCGGGCGTTCTTTGTAGCTTTGACCAGAAGACATTCGTCGCATGGTGGAGACGGCTTGCCCCTGGTGTTCGGCGAGCAGTTGATAGGAGGTGTAGGATTTTCCCTTGAAGCGGAAAAGTCCGTTGTGATCGGTTTTTACAGTTCCTGTCCAAAAGGGTCTTTTACGCCCTTTTTCTGTCCATGCGGTGATCTTGGCACCTTTCACGGGTTCTCCGGTAATCGCATCGAGCACAAAACCTTCTATCTGATCAGACGAGTAGGAGCTTCTTATGATGAGCGCCAGGCGGCTCACCCAGAATCCGGTGATGCGGACTTTGTTTTGATTTTTGTCTCGAAAGTCTTTTTTATTACTGGAGAGAATGAAATAAAAGCCTGCTTCCAAATCATCGGGCACGGTGACCGCTTCGGTGCGTATTTGGTAGTCAGCCGTGATCGGCAAATCTACGCTCCATTCACGTTGTGCTTTTTTTCCCAGCAACAGATCAATTTTTTTACGATCATTGAGAGTGTCAGGATTCCAGAAGTTCTTTTTCCGCATCTCGTCCCAGGAATAACGGTAGACGCGGAAGTGCACTTTGGTCAGGTTGCGGTAGTTCACCGAGACCTCTGGACCGGCCTGATTCCACACTCGCTCTGCCGAAATTTCCATAGAGGGGTGTTCGATCCGGGTGACGATATTCGCACAGCGGTTGCTGCCAGGGGAGCCTGGAAAAGCAGCGGCTCCTGCGAGGGCGATTTTGCGGGCTTCCACCAGTTGGTCTTCGCTTTGCAGCAGAGCAGCCAGATCAGCTTGGGCTCTGGTAGAAATTTGGTGTGTTTGGTTTTTGGCGATGAAGCGCTTCAAGGCGGCTTGGTAGCGTTCGTTTTTGTTTTCGCCGAAGGCTTTGGAGAAGGCGAATTCCAGTCGTCCTAGATCGGCGTCGATGGTGGCATCGGGATTGGTGTCATTTTGGTGAAATTTGAGCACCTGTTGGTAGAGATTCAAGGCTTTGAGAGTGAGGGAATCTTCATCTGTGTTGGGGAGTTTCCAAGCAAGGAAGTCTTCTGGTAAATCGAAGGCGGCGGAGTCGGTCGAAAGCACAAAGGCGTCTTGTGCTTGTGAACCTGCTTGTTCACCGGAGCTGTAAAAGCGAAGCGCTTCGAAGGCGATGAAGTCGTAGAGGGTGGGGCGGTAGGAGTCAGGCAGGTTGCCTTTTTCCAACAAGTCTTCCCAGTCAGTGATGGGGATTTTTTTGAGGACCTGTTCGGACTTCAGCGCGGCGGTGAAATGTTGGTCGATCTCTGCCAGGATGCGAGCTAGATCCCAGGTCTGGATGTCATTGCCCGGGGAGGAGTCCGTTCGGGTTCGTTGCAGGAAGCGCCAGCGATTTTGCTGGAAATAACTCCAATACCACTGGGCGAGAACCGTTTCCAAAATAGGATGAGCATCTTGCGGCCATTGTTTGATCACTTCTTCCAGTCGTTGGATTTGCTCTTCTGCGCGGTTCCCCTGGATTTGTCCTTCGAAGGTGATTTTTTTTGCCAGCGCTTTGACCGCTTCGGGGAACTGTTGTTGGTCCCGGGCGGAGCTGATGATTTTGTCGAGCAACTCGATGGCGGTTTTGGGGCGCTGTTTGGATTCAGCTTCTTTCACTTGTTGCCAGAGTTCGCTACGGGCGGCGGGGACGGGATTGGCGGGTGTGCTGTCAGGGGCAGCGAGCAGAGCCATCGTTGTGGTAGCGAGAGCAATAAAAACGGCAAGTAGGCGGAAGAGGGGCTTCATAGCGGGATGGAGATGGATGTTGGAGAGAAGTTGATTGAACCTGTTAAAGAGTAGACCCATGACAGAAGGGTTTCTTAGAAAAAATATAAACTTTTTTCGATTCAACAGGGTTAACAAGACGGGGGAAGCAAGGCGAGGATACGAGTAGCGCGGGTGTCCCCACCCGTCGGAATGGAGGATGCGGGTTGGAAGCCCGCGCTACGGTGAGGTGCGAAAGCGACCATGTAGCGTGGGTGTCCTCACCCGCTGAGTTGCGTGGGAGGGAGGGGATGAAAGATGAGGGAATTACACTTATCTTTACTTTTTTGCAGGGAGCGTGTAGAGTTTCAAAAGTGTATGAAAGTGACTTTATCACAGACCCAAGAACCGGAATCCGCAGTTTCATCACAGGTCGAGTCGTCACCGAGCGACAAGCACAGGGTAGCGCAGCTGCCAACCGAGAGAGAGCGGCTGCAATCAAGGGAATTGTCTCAGAATTTAAGCAAAGAAAACCGGTCAAGGATGTTCTTTGGTCTTCCTACATTGCCCGAAGAGCCGAAGAAATAGGACTGCCTTTGATTGCCCCGAAGAGCTTGGGTATCGAGTTCGACGATCTGGGGCTGTGGGAGAGAATTTAAGACTCTTCCAGGTGGAGCTGAGGCAGAGATTGTCCTCCACGATGAAAGTGGTGGAGTGGTTTACAAGTTTTTCGATTTAAGATTCGATCACGAGCAACCATATATTGGTAAAAAGATGGTGGCGGTGTTTGGCGAAAGCGGTTGGGAGGTTGAACAGCAAAACGCTGATCTGTTTGAAACAATAGAGAAACTTGCTGTGCTCCATGAGGTAGGGGCATTGCCTACTGAGATTGTTGCTATTGCTGATACTCAGGAACACTTATTGGTCAAACAGCCGTTTGCTCATACGATCGAGGTGACGGGCGAAGCTAGGGCAAAAGCTTCGTCTGCGGTCAACAGTGTATTGGTAGCTTCCAGTTCTGGATTGCGTGGCCAGTTGCGGGTGTTTTGGCATGAGGGCAAGGCGTGGTTTCTGGATGACCTACATCATAAAAACATCATGGAAGACGCGGATGGGAATCCGTCCATTATAGATGCGTTGATTGGCGTGGTGCCAGATCGAATGATTGAACATATACCTGAGCTGAAACAGGCGATTTACGATGCTCGCATCAAGGTGGGGGATTTGTCCGACAAGCAGAGTGAATTGAATATTTTTGATGACGGTGAAGATATTCTGGACGACTTGCCATAAAGCTCCGATTCACATGAGAGGGGGGGATAAAAAAAGTACGCCTGTAGGGATTCGAACCCCAAACCTCCTGATCCGTAATCAGGTGCTCTATCCAGTTGAGCTACAGGCGCATTAGGTGCACTGCTTGTGCGTGCTTATTGTGGGGCATCTTGGCTGTTTCGCAAGTGGTTTTTCTATACGAATTTGAATCGCCCAAATTCAGCTGATTCCATAGGCTCGCACAGCGTTGTGACCAAACAGGGATTGTTGTTCGCTGGGAGTGAGTTGGGTGGTGAAATCGCTGACAGTTTGGAACCAGTCTTGATAATTGCAGCGCAGTAGGGCGACTGGCCAATCGGAGCCGAACATCAGGCGTTGTGGGCTGAAGGCTTCGAGGGCGACTTCAAAATAGGGGCGCAGCAGGTCGGGGCTCCATCTCATGCCGGTCGGAACTTCGGTGACCAAACCGGATATTTTGCAAAAAACGTGACCGCGGCGGGCGAGGTTTTTGATATTTTTCACCCAACCGGGGTCGGGGGTGGTGGATTTGATCTCGGGTTTGGCGAGGTGGTCGAGGATGAATACCTGGTTGGGGTGTCGGTCGACCATTTTGATCGCATTGGGCAATTGGTGATGCCGGATGAGGATGTCGTAAGTCAGGCCGAAGTCGTGTAACAGGGAGAGTCCTCGATTGAAATCGGGGCGCAGGCAGTAGGCGTCGTCGGTTTCGCCTTGTAAAATGTGGCGGATCCCTTTGAAAACTTCATGCTCTGAGTAGCGGGCGAGGGTGGGGGCGGCATCAGCCTGGGTGAGATCTACCCAGCCTACGACAGCTTTGATGAAGGGATTCTGTTTGGCTTGTTCAAGCAAAAAATCATTTTCTTGCAAGCTGCTGCGGGCTTGCACGGCGACACATCCGTCGAGGGAGCTTTTTTTGAGCAACGGTTTGAGGTCGGCGGGGGTGAAGTTGTGTTTGAGTGCTGGCATCGAGTCACTGATCCAGCCGTATTCTTCGGCGGAGTAATTCCATAGATGGTGATGGGCGTCGATACGCATTGTCTAGTAAGCGGTAGGATTTTAGAGAAGATATGATTGATGCCTATGAGCCGGGCTTAGCCAAATTGGGAGAGCACGGCGTAGATCAAAACGATGCAGATCAACACCGTGATAGAGGCGATTTTTGTGCCGCGCCAGGGAGTGAGGTCAACGGCTTTGACGTCTTGTTGCACCCAGGCGCCTTCACGCGGACGGATGGCGGTAAAAATGGCCATGAAGAGCATGAGCAAAACGAAGTTGATACCGGCGACATGCAACCAGTGGATGGGGTAGCCCAGTACGTCGCAGTTGTTGGAGTCAGCTATTCGCATGTGGATGCCAAACCAGCCGTAGAAGGCAAATCCACCAAAGAGGCTGATTTTAGCTGCCAGAGGTGGGATGCGGGGCATGAAAATGCCGCCCAGGGTGATCGCCAGTAATGGGATGTTGTAGAGGGCGGCGAGACTTTTCATCAGGTCAAAGAGGCCGCCGGAAAAGGTGCTGATGAAGGGGGCTACGATGATGTCGGCAATGGCGGCGATGATGCCGAAGATTTTGCCCACTTTGACCATGTCGCTCTCGGAAGCTTCGGGTCTGAAGATACCTTTATACAGATCGACGCTGAAGAGGGTGGCCGCACTGTTTAACCCAGAATTAAAAGAGCTGAGAATGGCTCCGAAAATAACAGCACCAAAAAATCCCAACATCCATTTGGGTAGCACGGTCTGGATGAGAGCGCCGTAGGCGTCATCGGAATTTGCCAAGCTGTCGCCCAAAAGGTGATAAGCTATAATTCCTGGCAACACCAGATAGAAAGGGCCGAGTAGTTTCATCGCGGCAGCAAAGAGCAGGCCTTTCTGACCTTGGGCGAGACTGAGCGAGCCAAAGGTGCGCTGGACGATGGCTTGATTGGTGCACCAGTAGTAGAGGTGTAACAGCATCACCCCGGTGAACAAAGTGCCGAGTGGTAGGTTGTCATCACTTTTGCCGATCGGGTTTAGCAGTTCCGGGCGGGTTTCTGTCAGCGCAGTGAATCCCGCAGCGATGGAGCCGTCCCCGAGTTGATGCAGAGCGAAAAAGGGGATCAACAGACCACCGACGAACAGCCCAATACCGTTGAGGGTATCGGAGACAGCGACGGCTTTGAGCCCGCCGAAAATGGCGTAGATCGAACCGACGATGCCGAGCGCGGCGGCGGTGAGCCACAGGGCTCCGTTTTCGCTGATGCCGAACAGTTCTGCTATGTTGAACACTTTGACCATGAACAAAGCGCCGGAATAGAGCACAAATGGAAGCAGGTTAGTGAGCAGCGATAATAGGAGCAAAACTGAAATGATGATGCCGGTGCTTTTGTCGTAACGCGAGGCGAGGAACTCGGAGACGGTGGTGACTCCACCGCGCAGGTAGCGGGGTAGGAAAACCAGCGCCATGACGATCATCGCAACCGCGGCGAAGATCTCCCACGCGGCGACTTGCATACCGTGTTCGTAACCGCCGCTATTGAGGCCGACGAGTTGCTCGGTGGAGAGGTTGGTCAGTAGCAAGGATCCGGCGATGACGACCCAGGTGAGCGAGCGGCCGCCGAGGAAATAACCGCTTTTGCTGGAGTGGTCGTCTTTGTGGGTGAGTCGCCAGGAGATGAAGGCAACCAGGCCGGTGAAAAAGAGGAAGCTGAGTAGGGGGAGCATGGGGAAAGGATTCAGGAGTTAGAATTTAGGATTCAGAATTTTTTGGTTTGGATTGCGGGAGTTTAATGGAATCGGCGAGGAAGAGAAGGGCAA